>DASWDX010000501.1:0-7017 GCA_036395055.1 Pyrinomonadaceae bacterium
ATACCGTATAGAAGCGTTCGGCTATCAGGATGCAAGCTACGGTTACGACGGTTACTACGTGGACCTGAGCGAGTATCAGTACTACTTCCGCCAGGGCTTCAACCGCGGCTACGAAGACGGCTACTACAGCCGCTCTCAGTACGGCCGTTATTCAAACGGCACGCTCGGCATCCTGGGCACGATCCTGGAGCAGATTTTGAATCTGCAACTGGTGAACTAGTTAACTGCAGTTAGTGAACTAACTAAACGCTCACACACCGCGAGGACCAGCAGCGTCCAGTTTCGACAAGTTCGAGGCTGGTCGCTCTTTCTTTAATTCCGTACCCCGCACTCAGTACCTAGTACTCATCACTCATTACTCATCACTCATTACTCATCACTCAGTACCAATCACTCAGTACTAATCACTCATCACTTCTGCCGTCTGCCTTCTGCCGCTTGCCTTTTTCAAAACTCAAGTTAGATAGTCTCTGGGTTAGGAAGGTGGGCTTGCCCCCGCTCGCCTTAAGCTTGATCGAAAATGCACATTGTCCTGCGGCCTTTAATCGGTGTAATCTGCGCAATCTGCGGATAATTACCGTATGGACAAGGCTGACGAAATCAAGGTCTTCATCACGACGCGCGAAAGGTCTACGTGCGGTGAGTGCAGCGAAGAGCTAAGCAGAGGGGCCTGGATCACCCTGCAGCGCGACAAAGGCGCCTTGTGCCTGACGTGCGCCGACCTCGATCACTTAACCTTTCTTCCTACTGGCGATGCCGCGCTTACCCGCCGCGCCCGAAAGCACTCAGCACTCTCAGCTGTAGTTTTGAAATTCAGCCGGGCAAGAAAGCGCTATGAACGGCAGGGACTGCTGGTAGAAGAAAGTGCCTTGCAGCAAGCAGAGACCGAGTGCCTGGCCGATAGCGAAATCAGAGCCCGGCGAGCTGAGCGCGAACAGATCCGCCGCGAGGAATTGGACCAGCAATACATTGAAGCGTTCGCGAGCCGCGTCAGAGAACTCTTTCCCCACAGCCCCAAAGCGAGAGAACAACAGATTGCCGAGCATGCATGCCGAAAATACAGCGGCCGCGTCGGTCGCGCAGCGGCCGCAAAGAGCTTTGACGAAGAAGCAGTGCGCCTCGCCGTGATTGCGCACATTCGCCATCGCGAAACAGACTACGATCAGTTGTTGGGCAAAGGTTGGTTCAGACACGAAGCCCGCGCTCACGTCCGCGGCCGCGTTGAACAAATCTCCGAGAGCTGGAAATAACTGCCTTCCGTTCGCATGGGCTCTTGGCTCTTTCGTTTCTGACTCCTTGCTCTTGCCTCTTTGCGTTAACTATCATCCGGGTCATGACATCAAGAAAATCTTGAGCAGCGGCTGCTGCAACCCAAGGCAAAAAAGCGCTGACCAATGATGGCTCGCAAATAGTTCAATCAGGTGACGGAATGCTCTTCCCGATCGCGCCTGACGACATCCTCTCGTATAGCAAACCTGAACACGAAGAACGAAAACCTGAGGCCGAGGAACTCTTATCCCTTCGCATGACGAAGCCAGGACTCTGTGTAATTTGCCGGCCGAGATAAAGGCGCTATCGCCCTGGCAATGGATGGAGGAAACAGACGTGTTTGGGGTCGAGGATCCAGACACAGGCGAAATTGGATTCGTTAGCGTCATGGGCAACGTCGGAGAATACGAGGCCGTTGCTGTTTACCCTGGGGCGGAAGGAATTTACGGTTTTATCGACTTCCAAACCGATCCCTCAGCCAGTCCCGATCGGCTAATTGAGATTCCTCAAGTTCAACTCTCTTTCAGTGAGTCGAAGTTCCTGGAGAAGCGGAATCGCGACTTGCTCAAAGGTTCTGTTCTCAAGTTCACCGGATCCAGGCCACTTTTCCGCAGCTATCGTCCCGGATTCCTGCCGTGGTTCATCACACTCAACGAAGCGCGTCTGCTAATTCATGCGTTATCGCAGACGCTGGAAATGACTGAACGTTTCGCCGAGCAGCCAGCCATCTTCCCCGACGATGGAGACGCCGAGACCGAACCATTTCTGGTTCGCATTTCGCGCAACGAAGGGACGGAGCTTGTTTGGGAGGATCAGATCAAGCGCGTCCCACGCCCGCCTATTGAGAAGGTTTTTTCCTCTGAGATCAGTATCGATCAAGGCCTATTGAGCGACCTCAAAAGTATTCATCTCAGCACGCATGCAACTCGAAGCCGATCTTTTCGCCCTACCTCAGTCGTCTTGTAGCAGGCTTGCCGCAACACGGTGCGCGGTGAAATGTGCGCCAGGACGGGATGCAAAAGGGATCTATTGCGCCGGTTGAGGAAGCAATACAAGTTTTGCCCAATAAATCTTGAGGTTCAGTACTCTAGGGGATGAAATTCGCGGAAAAGTTGGCGTCTGCACAGGAAAAGTTGCCGTCTGCACGGGAAATGTTGCCGTCTGCACAGGAAATGTTGCCGTCTGCACGGCTGACGATCGGTACTTACACGCCAAAGATCACGTCGCGCACTGAAACGATCGACTCGCGCACGCCAAAGATCACGGCTCGCGCGGAGACGATCGACTCGCGCACGCCAAAGATCACATCCCGCACGCCAAAGTTGACGAGTTACACAGTGAAGATCGGTACTTACACGCAGAAGATCACGTCCCGCACGTCAAAGACCGAACACCCAAGCGAGTTTGGTTTGCGGGTCGCTTTCTTTCTGATCCTCCCCTCCCCGCTGGGGGAGGGAAAAGAGAGGAAGGGTGTGATAGCGCGTCAAGCTCTCTCCCCTGCCCTCTCCCAACGGGAGAGGGAGATGAAGGAAGACCCACCCGCTACCGCAGGTGGTACTGACAAGAGAGCGATTTACTGAGGCTACTCACCGGGCTTTGGCTGGAAGATAGTCCCGTCGCTACCGCTCGGGGTTCTGTATTTGTTTTCCCGCGCTCCTCACGTTCTCTGAAGGATGTGAAGTGAAGCCAGATCGTTGGTCGACGAATACAGAACCGGGAGCGATAGCGACCGGGTGGCTTGAACAACAGACTCGAATGATCATGAAGGATAATCCCCGTCGCTACCGCTCCGGGTTCTGTATTTGTTTTCCCGCGCTCCTCACGCTTTCTGAAGGATGTGAAGTGAAGCCAGAAACAGGGTGCCACAAGCCCACCATGTAAGCGAAGAAACTAACATCGTTGGTCGACGAATACAGAACCGGGAGCGATAGCGACCGGGCTAATGAAACGCTAAGCTAGACTGGTCATGGAAGAGAGTCCCGTCGCTACCGCTCCGGGTTCTGACTTCGTGTTGCGGCGCCAAGTGAGTTTGGGTTTGCGGCGCCGGGTTTCTAATTGAGATCGACAAAGATCAGACCTAGAATCGATAAAGATCAGATCTAAGATTGATAAAGCTTAGCCCTTCATCAACTCATCGGCGACGGCGTTTGCCTGGAAGACCTTTCGCAGCACTTCCAGCATCGCGCGCACGTCAACAGAAATTGAGCGGTTTACGGACTCGTCGTATTCAAAGTTGCCGACCAGCGACTCAATGTTGCCGTCGAAGATCAAACCAACCAACTCACCATTCTTGTTAATCGTTGGCGAGCCGCTGTTGCCGCCGATAATGTCGTTGGTCGAAACGAAATTGAATGGCGTGCGCGGATTTATCGCCGCGCGTTTGCTCATCCAACGCGGCGGCAGGTTGTAAGGGAACGCGTGATGAAACTGACTTGAACGTGCATAGAGTCCACCCAGGGTCGTGAATGGTGGCACGAATTTTCCATTTTCGCGATATCCCTTCACAGCACCGTACGACAAACGCAGCGTGAAGGTGGCGTCGGGATAAAGCTTGGTTCCCTGCTCTTCAAAAAGTGCGTGGGCGATTTTGGCGTAGTTGGCGCGTTCGATAGCCACCACTTCTTCTTCATACCGCTTCCGCACCGAGCGCGCTTCTTTGTCGATATCCTGAGCTAAAGCGATCATCGGATCGGCGCCGCTATAGGTCATTCTCATTCCGGCGGTCGCAACCTGCTTGCGATACTCAACATCCTTGAGTTTAGTTCCCTCGATCAGCTCGGTGGCGCGCGCCTCCGGAGTCTTACCCTTGAGCACCTGCTTTATGAACGGATGCTTCGCGCCATACTCGCTTTGCATAAACGCAAGCGAGTTAGCGAGCTTCATCTTTTCAAAGTCGTCATAGATAGGCGCGGTTGAGTAGAGACTCGCTTCGAGCGCCGCCCGGCGAGTACTCATAAACTCCGGCAATCGCTCGGCATCAGGTTTCTGGTTTTCGTCAGCCAGGCGCACCAGCGTACGTGCATAACTGAACAGTGGCGTGTTGAAGCCGGCTGCCAGATCCAAAAAGCGTCGGTCGCGATCATACTGCGCGAGATCTTTCCGCCCTTTGGCAATGGCCTCCCAGGCACCCCCGTATTCCTGATTCTTCCGCGGGTCAGCCGCGATTGAGTTTCGCAAGGCTTGTTCGGCGAGGCGCTTCTTAGTCATCAGTTTTGGATCTTTGAGGCCGGCGACCTGTCCCTTGTAAACCTTTATGGAATTCTCGATCGAGTTCAGCTCGTTTTGCGCGCGGCGCGTCTGCTCCTCGCCCTGCGCCATATATTGTTTGAGCACAACGCGTCGCGACTCCAACATCCGAAGGACAAGCGGAATGCTGACATCGCGCAGCGACTCGAGATGGGCCACGGTATTCAAGCGCTGGGTTGAACCCGGATGTCCGGTGACAAAAACCAGCTCGCCATCCTTCGCACCGGTCTTCGACCATTTGAAATAGTTTTCGACTTTCACTGGCTGGTCGTTTTCATAAACTCGAACCAGCGACATGTCGATGTTGAAGCGCGGGAAGTTGAAGTTGTCGGGGTCACCACCGAAAAATGCCGCTTGAAACTCGGGCACGAAAACCAGGCGGACGTCGGTATATTTTTTATAGCGGTAGAGATTGTACTGGCCGCCCTGATAGAGCGTAACAACGTCGCTGCGCAGGCCTGTCGCGGCAGTTGATTCTCTTTCAATCGCGCTAATTTCAGCGCGCCTCGCCGCGTTTGCTTCGACCGCCGACATACCGCTCTTGACGGCGCCGTTAATTCGAGCGGTCACGTCCTCGATGCTGATGAGTTGATTCAGCTCGAGTCCCTCAGCTTTCATTTCCTCGGCCTGACTGCGCGCAACAAAGCCTTCCTTGGCGTAATCCTTGTTCGCGGTACTCAGCTCGCCGACAATGTCCTCGACAATGTGATAATTTGTGAGCACCAGACCGTTTGGCGACACAAACGAACCTGAGCCGCCATTATTGAAACGTACCGACGCCAGTTGAACCTTGCGTAGCCAGTCGTCAGTAACGTCGAAACCATATTTTTGTTTGATATCTTCCCGGGGTACGTTATTAAAAGTCCACATTCCTTCGTCGAGCGCGGCGACAGGAATTGTTTGGAAAGTAAAGAGCGCTAGTATCAGCGCACACAGGATCATTCTTAATTTCATTCATTGACCTCGCGAAAAATTGTTTGCGGGAGAACTCTTTAGAGCTTTTTGCTGACCGCTGGGATGCCCGAATTAGAAGCGTTTGGGCCCAACGAAGTCAAGCTGAGGAACTGTCCAGGATCTAAATGCTTTCTCTGTGCCATCTCTGGGTCCTCTGTGTCTCTGTGGTTGAACTAACTAACGAAATCACTCACCACAGAGACACAAAGAACACAGAGGCAGCACAGAGATTTCCAAATTAGCCAGGTACGTCAAGCTGATGAGCTGTTCGCTGTCACTGATTACGGTCAGGTAAACTGGGCCTTTGGGATGAAAGCGAAAACAACAACCAGGCGCAAAGATCGGCCGTCGCCGAAACCCAGGCTCTCCGTTTTCGCCAGAAACCTGCTGGAGGAATGGCGACGACTTGAGTTGCCGGAGTCAGAGGACCGCATCGTGGTGGCGGTATCCGGTGGCGCCGACTCCACAGCGCTCTTGCTTGCCCTCGAGGAACTGATCAGGAATGAGAAGCTGCAGCTGAACCTGACCGTCGCCCATCTCGATCACGGCCTGCGCGCCGACAGTTCCAAAGATGCCACGTGGGTTTCGCGGCTTGCGCAGAGTCTTGGTTACGACATCATGGTAGGCAAGACTAATCTAACGACTAAGAAGGCGAGCAAGCCCGAGAATCTCGAGCAGGCAGCGCGGAAGGCGCGCTACGAGTTTCTACAGAAGACAGCTAATAAGAAGGATTCGGGCCTCGTGTTGACCGCGCATACACTGGACGATCAGGCGGAGACGATTCTCCTGCGCCTTTTGCGTGGCAGTGCCGCCGAAGGGTTAAGCGGCATCCCGCTGGTCAGGGAACTTGCGCGCGGTTCTAAAGTGAAGCTCATCCGTCCGCTTCTGGGCTGGGCGCGACGCAGCGATACGGAAGACTATTGCCGTCGTCGCCAGATCAATTTCCGCGTTGATTGGATGAATGATGACGAAGGTTTTTCGCGCGTTAAAGTTCGTAAACAATTGTTGCCACTGATGAAATCTTTCAATAGTCGCGTTGTCGAAGCACTTAGTCGAACCGCCGCTTTGCTGAACGAAGATGCAGCCGCGCTCTCGGACGAGGCCCGGCGATTGCTCGAATTGGCGATGCAAAACCGGGCTGGGAATAGTGGAACTGGCTTGCCGTCAGTGAACGTAAAGAGTCTGTTGCAATCGCCCGCCGCCATACGGCGCCGCGCGTTGCGGGAATGGATCCGACGGTCGCGAGGAGATCTCGGGCGCGTTGAAATGGTTCACTTGATTGCCGTGGAGAAGCTCCTTCAGGGTGACGAGGGTGGACGGGTTGCGGAATTGCCCGGCGGGATGCAGGTCATAAGAAGACGAGGAATGCTGGATTTGTCTCATAAAAAGGGGTTGAAAAAGCTCTCGACGACCTCTAAAATTCCATCCGGTCGACACCGCCGGGCGTAGAACGGCGGTTTTCGCTTTTTTCGCGGCGCGTGTCAGAGGGAACTCCGCAACCGTACCAGGGTTCTAAAACAACGGGTAATTGTTGATTGGCATCCAAGA
>DASWDX010000502.1:0-6558 GCA_036395055.1 Pyrinomonadaceae bacterium
AGATGTTTTACGGCAGATGCAGAAAGCAAAGGCGCATTTTGGTTTCGTCGTCGATGAACACGGCGGACTTGAAGGGATCATTACGCTTGAAGATTTGCTGGAAGAAATTGTGGGAGACATTTCTGACGAGCACGACGAAGAAGTCAATGAACAAATCGTGCCTCTGGGTGACAAAAGGTATTCGCTGGCAGGCGGACTGGCAGTGCGGGATCTTAATCGCCGGCTACAGCTTTCCCTGCCCGAGTCTGAAAGCTACACAACTATTGCCGGCTTTCTTATGACCGAGGCGGGCCACGTTCTCAAACCGGGTGATAAGGTGAATTACAACGGACTCCGCTTCGAGATTGACCGAGTGGACCGGCGTCGCGTCATAAGCGTGCGACTCGACTTACCCGCCGACTCGCAGACCGCCATCACCGGAACAGCGAGCGAAGGCGCGCGCGCGGCCGGCTGATTATTAACGTTATTCGCTTCACGCGCTTCGATTCCTACACTGACGATGATAGAGTTGCCTCGTCGGCGCTACCCAAAGTCATGTGATAGTCGGAGTGTAACGAGATGAGCTGGATTGAGGACATACACGCGCGCGAAATTCTGGATTCCCGTGGCAATCCCACGATTGAAGCGGAGGTAACTTTGGTCGGTCGTGAAGTCGGCCGCGCGGCCGTACCATCAGGCGCATCTACCGGTGAGCATGAAGCTGTGGAGCTGCGCGACGGGGACAAGAACCGTTACAGCGGGAAGGGCGTTCTAAAAGCCGTGAGTAACGTAAACGAGATTATTGGGCCCGAAATCAGCGGCATGGATGCCCTCGATCAAGCGGAGATTGATGCCGCGCTCATTGCTCTCGATGACACGCCCACAAAAAAGAATCTGGGCGCAAACGCACTGCTCGCGGTGTCTATGGCTACAGCCCGGGCTGCTGCTGCCTATCTGGAAGTTCCACTGTACAAATATCTTGGTGGTCCCAACGCGCGGACACTGCCAGTGCCGATGATGAATATCATCAATGGTGGCGCGCATGCCGACAACAACGTCGACTTTCAGGAATTCATGATCGTGCCGGTGGGCGCTGAGAGTTTTAGCGCGAGCCTGCGTATTGGCTCGGAGATCTTTCACGCCTTGAAGGGCGTGCTTAAAGATAAGGGCTACGCCACCAGCGTCGGCGATGAGGGCGGCTTTGCTCCAAATCTTGGCTCCAATGAAGAAGCGATTGAGACAATACTCGAAGCGATCGTTGAAGCCGGGTATGCTCCTGGGAAAGATTGCCTGCTCGCGTTGGATCCTGCAGCAAGCGAGTTTTATGAGAAGGGTTCGTATATCTTCAAGAAGAGCGACCAGCGGAGACTTTCAAGCGATCAGATGGTCGCATTCTGGAAAGGATGGGCTGAGAAGTATCCCATCATCTCTATTGAAGACGGGATGGCTGAGAACGATTGGGAGGGCTGGAAAACTTTGACCGATGAGTTGGGCCGGCGCGTACAACTCGTGGGTGACGATTTATTCGTAACCAACACTGAATTCCTGCGCAAGGGGATTAGCCTGGGCGTTGCAAACTCCATTCTGATTAAGGTAAATCAGATCGGCACATTAACAGAAACGTTGGATTGCATTGAGCTTGCCAGGACTCACGGGCGCACGGCAGTCATCTCCCATCGCTCCGGCGAAACGGAGGATCCTTTCATCGCCGATCTGGCGGTAGCAACGAATGCGGGCCAGATAAAAACGGGATCGCTTTCGCGCACTGACCGCATCGCTAAGTATAATCAACTGCTGCGCATTGAAGAAGATCTGCGCGGAGTGGCTCGTTATCCGGGACGCTCAGCGTTCTATCAATTAAAACCTGACGGTTCAAATCACGCCTCAAATCAAGCTTCAAATCAAATAAGGGAAGCCGCTGCGAAAAACTAGAGGAGCAGGAAGCAATACATGACAGAAGCCGGAGAGCGCGAATGGCAGCGAGGCGAGTACACAATCAGCACCGATAACAACCGCCTTGATATTCATACAATTCATGACTTCATTGCGAATCAGTCTTACTGGGCACAGGGTCGCTCGACCGAGACTACGCAGCGTGCCCTCGATAATTCTTTAAACTTCGGACTCTATAAACACAATCTACAGATTGGCTTCGCACGCGTCGTTACGGACTATGCGACGTTCGCCTGGATTGCCGACGTTTTTGTACTGCCGGATTACCGTGGGCGCGGCTTGTCGAAGTGGTTAATGGAAGTGATTTTGGCACATCGGGAATTGCAAGCGTTTCGCCGTTGGGTTTTGGCAACCAAAGACGCCCACAGCTTATATGCGCGCTTTGGTTTCATCCCGCTCCATCGGCCTGAGCGTTGGATGGAGCGTCCCGATCCGAACATGCAGGAAAGTCCCGATTATTGGAAAGTTGATCTCTCAAGTTAAGGCTATCTTAGGGGTTAACCTTTGACTCAAAAACAAGGACCGCTGGCATTAATCATTATTGACGGTTGGGGCTATTCTTCGCGGCGCGAGGGGAATGCTATTGCCATGGCAGCAACGCCTTATTATGACGAGCTTTGTGAAAACTACCCACAAACATTGCTGGAAGCATCGGGTTCGCGAGTGGGTTTGCCCGAGGGCGTGATGGGGAATTCCGAAGTGGGACATTTAAACATTGGCGCCGGACGGGTCATTAGGATGGACGTTTCGCGAGTCGATCACGACATCGCAACTGGCGAATTTTTCCGCAATCCGGTTTTACTGGCCGCGATGGATCGGATTAAGAAATTAAGGAAAGCACTTCACTTGATGGGCCTCGTTTCGGATGGCCAGGTGCATTCATCACAAGAGCACCTCTATGCCCTCCTTCGCCTCGCGAAGCAATGCGGCCTGGAACGAGTGTTTATACATTGCTTTCTCGATGGCCGCGATACACCTCCTTCGTCTGCTGCCCACTACGTTGCTGCATTACAGAAGAAGACCAAGGAAATCGGTTCCGGCCAAATCGCCTCCCTCATTGGGCGTTACTATGCGATGGATCGCGACAAACGGTGGGAAAGAACCCAGCGTGCCTTCGAGCTGTTGGTAAGGGGCAAGGGTGAGCCAGCTACCGACCCTGTCGCCGCGGTTCTCCGTTCTTACGAGCGAGGCATTACTGACGAGTTTATCGAACCCACGGTGGTCATCAACGCTGACAGCGAGCCGGTGGCAACGATCCAGGATGGCGAGGCCGTCATATTTTTTAACTTCCGGCCTGATCGCGCGCGCCAGCTGACGAGCGCGCTGGTGATTCCAGGGTTCGCTGAGTTTGATGTATCCAGCCGCCCGCAGATCGATTTTGTTTGCTTTACTGTCTACGACCGATCGTTTCCACTCCCAGTTGCCTTTGCGCCACATGACCATAAAAACGTATTGGCCGAAGTTTGGGGAAGGATCTGTGTGCGCAATTACCGGCTGGCAGAAACTGAGAAGTATGCCCATGTCACTTATTTCTTCAATGGCGGAGTGGAAAATGAACATGCCTGCGAACGACGTTTGCTGGTTCCCTCACCAAGAATTTCTACTTACGACTTGCAACCCGAGATGTCGGCTTTCAAAGTCACGGATAGAGTCTTGCGCGCGATCGAAGAAAGAGAGACAGACATCTTCATTATCAACTTTGCGAATCCTGACATGGTTGGTCATACCGGGAAACTCGATAAGACAATTGAGGCTTGTCAGTTCGTTGACACTTGCCTGGGTTGGATAACGAAAGGTATTCGACAAGCTCGCGGTTCGACAATCATCACTGCGGATCATGGCAACGCTGAACAGATGATTGATCCACAATCGGGCGAACCGCACACCGCACATACGACCAATCCGGTGCCATTCCATTTGATCGACGATGCATCTCGAGGTTTAAAACTACGAGCCGCCGGCGCGCTGGAAGACGTGGCTCCCACTCTGCTGGGTTTGCTGGGTAACGACAAACCAAAAGAGATGACCGGGCGCGATTTGCGCGATTTGGATTGACCCCAGACTTGCCGACTAAAGTGTGATTGATAGGGAAGTTATTGGAAGACTTGAAAGTGTTCGATCCTCGCAACATCCTGGTAATCGATTTTGGCCAACTCGGTGATGTCGTGCTAAGTTTGCCGGCGCTGAGCGCTATCCGGAAGAGATTTCCGAGAGCACGGATCTCGGTGGCCGTGGGTAAAACGGGCGCCGAGGTTGTTGGTTTATCCGGCTCCGCCAATGAGACGCTAGTTGTGGATCGCGTGGCGTTGCGCGATGGCTTCAAACCGCTTTCTATCTTTCGCCTGTTCAAGCTTGTCAAAGATGTCCGGGAGAAGAAGTTTGATTTCGTAATCGATCTTCATAGTCTCTCGGAGACGAACTTATTGGGTTTTCTATCTGGAGCACCAAAGCGACTCTATTCGCGTCGGCCCGGGCGCTCGTTGGATTATCTGGCAAATTTTCATCCGCGTCCGCCGGTTGAAACGGATCATCGGAAGCGGCATTTGATCGATCGATATCTTGATGTGCTGATCCCGCTCGAGATTGAAAAGCCGGACCGTGTTCCTACTCTGAAGACGCGACCGTCAGATGCCGCTACACTTGAGCGGATCCTCGTAAAGGCCAAAGCGGATATCGGTGCACCGCTGGTTGGACTTTTTCCCGGTGCTGGTCATCCAAGTCGGCGGTGGCCCCTCGAGCAATTTGCCAGCCTTGCGGATTTGTTGATCAGAAACGATCAGGTAAAAGTTCTGGTTTTTCTGGGCCCCGAAGAGCGTGCGTTCGTAAAAGACATCCGCCAGCAATTCCCCCCATCGATAGTTATTCTTGATCAACTTACCATTCCGCAGCTGGCGGCAGCGCAAGCGCGACTGGCGGCCTTCGTTTCAAACGACACCGGTCCAATGCACATCGCCTCGGCAGTAGGGGCGCCGGTAGTACTTCTGCTCGATAAGCGTGCGCCCGAGAGTTATTTGCCGCAAGGTGATCGCCATCGCGTCATTTACAACAGCGTCATTAGCGACATCAGCGTCGAGGAAGTTTACGTTGCTACCAGATCAATTCTTGCTTCCGGGCGGACGGCGACGCTCTTCGCGAGTTGAGCACGGCATAGTTTTGTTAGAACTCTGTGTTTTCTTTCCCGTTGAGCTTCCCTAAAACCTTGATGAATATTAATAGTAGCTACTCGAGAGTTCGCCGCCTGGCGGTAAAGAGCTTCTTAATTATTCTCCTGGCCCTAGCGGTTTTGCTGCTGGTCAGACCTCTGGGCACTGGCACAGCAAAAGACAAAGTTCAAAAGGACCAACCGAAGCGGCCGGCCGTTTCGAAGGAACCAGCTCGTGGACAATCCGCTGGATTGGAAGATTTGGCGGAGCGCATCGATAAAACAATCGACGGAAGTGAGCTGGCTGCGGCGCGCTGGGGAATATGCGTAATTTCGATGTCTGACGGATCGGTTGTCTATCAGAGAAACAGCGACAGGCTTTTTACGCCGGCTTCCAACATGAAGATCTATACGACAGGAGTTGCTCTCGACCTTCTCGGGGCTGATTACCGTTGGCGAACTTCCGTTTACGCAAGTGGGCAACCGGACGCGACCGGCCGTGTTCAAGGCGACTTAATTCTCTATGGACGCGGCGCGCCGGATCTGGTGGCGCGTAGCAAGGACGAGAATCATGGCTCGCTTGCAAAGCTGGCGGATGATCTGTATGCGCGTGGCATTAGAAATGTGACCGGTAACTTAATAGGAGACGAGAGCTACTTTCATGGCGATCTGCTTGGCGACGGATGGCAGTGGACAGATCTGCAATGGTACTTCGGCGCGGAGGCGAGCGCGCTCTCAGTCAATGGAAACGAGGTTGACGTTAATTTCGTGCCATCCGGTAAGGCCGGTGAATCGCCGGTAGTGAGAGTTAGCGATCCCACTGGATATGTGACAGCGGAAAACCGCATGGCTGTGGCGAAGTCAGGCGTGCGTCCGACCATTGGTGTGCATCGAGGACTTTCTGACAATACCATAGAAGTGTGGGGAGAATTTGCTCCTGGAACAAAAGGCTTTGGAGCTCGACTGGCGGTGCACAATCCTGCACTCTGGGCTGCGAAACTGTTTTTGGATGCGCTTAAAGCGCGTAGCATAACGGTCGGGGGCCAGACACTAGCGCGCGATTCGCGCGTGCCTCAGAGTCAAAGGCTTAATCCAACACAGTTGATCGAATTGGCGTCAGTAAGTAGTCAGCCCTTGAGTGAAATCGCGAAGAAGACCAACAAAGAGAGCATAAATCTCAACGCTGAATTGATTCTGCGTACGCTCGGAAGGGAGCGCGGAGAAATGGCAGCGCTTCCTGAGGCAGTAGGAAGAGAGCGCGGAGATGACGAAGCCGGGCTGGCTGTCATCCGTGTTTGGTTGGCACGAGCGGGAATCGCGACAAGTCAAATTGCCCTCCATGACGGGTCTGGTTTATCCAGACTCGACTTGGTTACGCCTGAATCGAGCGCTCGGTTGCTGCTGGCTATTTCCAAGACCGCCTCAGCCTCCGTTTTCAAAGACTCATTGCCAATCTCGGGACGAGATGGGACATTGGGTGGCCG
>DASWDX010000503.1:0-4537 GCA_036395055.1 Pyrinomonadaceae bacterium
AATATCCGTAGGATCCGTATGGGTAGACCCAGTTCCAGCTCCACCAAGGACCCCACCACCATGGAGAGGCGAAGTTGCCGATAAAGATGATTTCGTTGAAATGCTTGAAGCGATGAAACCGATTATCTCGATTAAAGTCTCCATAGTTGAAACGGTTAAAGCGTCGAAGGCCCAAGGCTGAATTCATCATTGGAGCGCGGTGCATTGGCATCCGTCCCATCGAACCTGGCATTGGAGCGCGGTGCATTGGCATTCGGGCAATCGAACGTGGCGTCAAAGCGCCGCGCATTCCCATCCGGGACATCGAATTACCGTGCCCCCTCATCTGCGCCGTCGCAATCGAGGCTGCGAAAACGCATGCTACCAGGTAACCAAGGAGAACGAATCTTCTCCAGTTCATAGCGTCATAGGTTTCTAAAGATTGAAACCCCAGGGATTCGAAAGTTGCGGCACTGGAAAAGGTAAAAGGTCGCGATTCGCGTTACCTTTGGTCTCTGGGAAACCACCACACCTGGCGATGACAATCATTTGCTGCCTGCCCAGTTTACCGGTCGAGGTATTTTTGGCATTTGCTCACTCCTTTCCAGCGTTATATCTGCGCCTACGCTACGCCTCGAGACGGGCCGCCTCAACTCGCTGCCGTCTTGGGTCAAGAGCCGAGCGATTGAGTACGCTTTCACCCGTGCATGCTTTCATGCTGGCGAGATCCGCGTTCTCGCCTCAAGCGGCGCTGTCGAGCGCATCATTCGGTTCGATGAGACGGATCGAAAATTGTGATCGAAATTGACACTGCAAAGCGCGAGCAAGAACCGCCGTTCCTGCGTATGAACGAACGCCTAACCAATCGATGAAGCCAACGACGCCGCACCACAACCGACTCGTATGAAAAAGAGTGAGGACACACCGGTTGAAAAATGCTCAAAAGCCCGGCGTGTCCCCACGAAGACTGGTTTCAAGCTTCGAGTGGCACTCCCCGAGCTCACAACAATCGAAAGGTTACGCGTCTGTAAACTTTGAATGGACGCCGTTACTACGCACGGGCGGAAGTGAGTGGGGGGCCTCGGGTGACATGAAACGGTGGCTTCCCTGGCGCTCCCCGCTGGAGGAAATTTCAGGCTATCCGGCTCTTAGCCAAACGGTCAACCGCATTTTACTCATCGCGGGCGCATATCCTGGCAAACCTCAACAGATTCGGCGTCACAGCAAATTGTCTTGACAAGCTGTCGGGATTCTTTACAAACTACGCGCCGTTAACGGATCTGAATCATCTAAGGGGGCGAACAATCTTCACTGTGGACGCGCATCGCGGCGACGGAAAGCGTCTCGTTGTGCGAGCGGAAGAAAAGTTGACGGCGTTTCGGGAATTGGAATCGGCGATTCAAGCTTCCTTGGCGGCATCATGAAAAAGAAGAAGATCGAGACGCACAAGATCGGGCTGGTCGGCCAAGCGCCGTCGCGACGCGGCGACCCGCGCAAACCACTCGCCGGCCCTAACGGGCAGAAGATCGCGCGGCTCGCCGGAATGAGTTACGACGAGCTGATCGCGTGTCGCCGGAAGCACCTGAACACGCACTACAGCGGGAAGCGCCGCAAAGGCGACGCGTTCGATCACGCGAAAGGCAACGTTAACGCCGCCGACGTCCTATTGGACTGGCGCGTCGAGCGCATCGTCCTGCTCGGTAAGAACGTCGCTCGTTGCTTCGGCTTCCGCGACTTGCCTTTTCTGGCGGAGATACGCATTTATGGACGCCGCTTCTTGATCTTTCCGCATCCTTCTGGCACCAATCGGTGGTGGAACGAGCGACGAAACGAACGACGCGCTCGACAACTTCTGCAGCGGTTCCTACGGGGCGAGACGGTTCCGACTGGATTCCGAAAGAGTGGACGTTCCACTCGGAGGCGGTCGCACACAAGTTCGACCGGCACGTTCGCGAACAGTTCCCATAGGACAATCTCAGGACGCAAGCCGTCGCCGCACTTCGCGCGGTTCACCGCCGTCGAAGACTAGCCGGAGATGGCCGCGCGTTACGTCGTGCCGCAACTTGTCGTGATCGTGAACTAGGCAGAATCGGTCGTAAAAGAGTGAAATCTCAGCTGACGGCCAACACTGCGAGGTTTGCCGAACGCCTACGCAATCTGATGCTGGAAAGGCGGCCGCCACTAACGCAAACGGTGTTGGCCGAAAGAGTGGGCGTTACTCGGGCAGCAGTGAGTCGCTGGCTGCGGCAGAACAGGTTTCCTTACCCGCGTCATCTAAATAAGATTTGCGCCGTTCTTGGCGTGCACCGTCAGTGGTTGAAAACAGGAAAAGGTGAAAAATGGCTGCGTCGGCTGCATATCCATTAAGAAATACCGACCAGCTACGATACGAAAAGCGGAAAGCGCCGCGACATGAACGCCCGGCTCAGTTTCAATACTGCCTGCGAGCTTGGCTTTCGCGGGAGCCTCGACGAATGGGAACGCCTCATGGGAGCAGTTGCGAGACGGTGAAATGATTGGAGCACGCCTATCGCTTTTGCTGGGAAGACTGGCTCGACGCCCGGAGCTTCAAAGACTTCCAGCCCCCGCAGTGCGGCCTAATTTCAATTATGAGATCGATACGGCCAGCGGTTCGCTCATCACCTAGATGACATGTAAAGAGTGCGGGCAAGTGGTTTAAGCTCACCCGCACTTATGAATAAGTGTCATTCAAACACTGAGTTGTCCTCACACGAGGGAACCCGCTGCCAGTTTAATGGCGGTACTGGAGTGATCAAGCTGGGAATTGATGTGCACCAGGATTTTTACGTGGTGGTCGAGCAGGTAGAGGGGAGCAATCCCAAACCGCCGCAGCGTTTCCAAAAGCAAGCGTTTCTGCATTGGGCGGCAAAACTCAGGAGCCAATCCGCAGAAGTCTACGCCGTCTATGAAGCGTGTGGATTTGGTTTTACGCTGCAGCGCAACTTGAGTGCGCTCTCGATCCACTGCTATGTGGTCTGTCCGCAGAAGTTGGATGAGCAAAACAAGCGGGTAAAGACCGATGGGCTCGACGCCAAAGCGCTCTGCTTAAAGTTGGACCGCTTCGTCCAGGGCAATCGCGCTGCGCTGGCGATCGTACGCGTGCCCAGCGAAGCAGAGGAACAAAAGCGCGCTATCCACCGGCAGCGCGAACAGTTGGTCAAAGCGCGCAAACAGTTGGAAGCTCAGGGACGCAGCTTAATGGTCAATCACGGCCTCGAGCCGGTGCAGAGCTGGTGGAAGCCGCGCGCTTTTGCAGCGCTCCCAGTGCCTCAGTGGATGAAAGAGCTGCTTGCAAATAGTCAGCCGATCCTAGTGGCGTTGCAGCAAAAGATCAGCACGCTGACTCTTCAACTGCAAGCGGCTGCCGCCCCAACCAACCCGCGCGGGCTTGGGCAGATGACCAGCGTGATCATCGATCGAGAGATCGGCGATTGGAACCGGTTCAACAATCGGCGCCAGATCGCCAGTTACACCGGACTCTGCCCCGGAGAGTATAGTAGCGGCCAGACCCGCTTACAAAGTTGCGTAACCAAACACGGCAACCCGCGCTTGCGCGCTGCGCTGGTGGAACTCTCCTGGCGCCTAGTTCGGTTCCAGCCCAATTGCAAACCGATTGTAAAATGGCGACAGATCCTCGCTACAGGTGCCCTCGCCACTGGGGCCGCGCGCAAAAAAGCCATCGTGGCCGTGGCGCGCCAACTAGCTGTTGATCTGTGGCGCATCAAAACCGGCCGGCTCCGTGCTGAAGAGTTGGGATTAATCAATTAATACAGTTCGATGGGAACAGAAAGGAGACCACGTTTAGGGAAAAATTAAAACCACTTTGTAACGTGGGCGCTGCCCGTTGCCTAACCTGCTTAAGAATACTCTTCGCGAGCGTCGGCTTAGATTGGACGCGCCCAAGTTCCTCTTCCACGCTGATCGCATTGATCAAATTGCTGCTGCGACTGCGGTCGCATGCACGGATAGGAGTACGAGCCGCTGGAAACAAAACCAACGAGCAAAAAGGAAGAGGAAGCGTCCCAGAGAAAACTTCAACCACGACTACAAACCTTATGACCTAACAAGCCACCTACACCCTCGCCCGCCATACTTGACATCTTACATAGGGGTTAGGTCTTCACGGGATATCCGGCAGCTGGCAGTCTCTCACATAATGACCTGATATCGAGCGTGGAGAATAGCACGAATGGAGGGTAATCGGAGACTGCATGCTCGATACGCAATCCTCCCCAGCCGAGCCGGAGCGCTCGTGAAACCCAACCGTCGCGGCGTGATAGGCGAACGACGCTCGCACGGGGAAAGTCATAGGCGTCCTCGGGGTAAGTAAGAATGAGGCGATCGTCGCAGATAAGCAGGTGTGCAAACGGCCAACTGGCGTAACTGGCCAACCAGAAAGAATCGCCCCAGCGAACTCCGCCGGTGTGCTCCGACAGTGCGGTCATAGACCTAACGAGACGGAACTGAGCCACCGCTGGCGGGAGCGAGCTTTGCAAACATCGAGAACTGTTTCATAAAATTAAATATCGTCATCACG
>DASWDX010000504.1:0-14129 GCA_036395055.1 Pyrinomonadaceae bacterium
TTTGCTCCCGCGCGATGCTTACTGTTGATTTCCTCCAGCTTGTCGAGCTTATCTGCGACGTAATAAGCGATAAGCATGACGGCCAGAAAAACAGTTAATGGAATCCAATGCATAATTCGCCTTCCTTTCATCGTTGCCGTCCTCCAGTAAATTCTTTTGCTGTAGAGGCAGCGTCGGCAGAAAAGGTTAGCGATAGAGTGGTGGTGCTGTCTTGCCACTTCTTGTCGGAAAGTGCTTAGTTTTGCTGAGTTGTGGGCGGGTAAACGGGAAACAATCGTCAGCAGGAGAGGGATAGCCGTGGTTCAGTAACGCAAATCCCCATCGTCAACGTGAAATTTATGCAGCATCCTATGCGCGACCGGCGTGAGGATGATCCCCATCACTGCGATGAACACGAGTCCGCTGAAGAGCGCGTAGCCCGAGGCGAAGACCTTAGCGCTCGTGTTGGGGAGCGTATCCACGGGCCCCATGCCGCCAAGGATCATGGACGCGTTAAGAAGTGAGTCGACCCAGCCGAGCCCGGCCAGCGAATGGTAGCCAACAATACCGGTGAGCAAAGCGAACGCGGCCAATAGACCCGCGACGGCTGCAAAGGCGGCCAGCCTCCGTATGAAGACGTGGGCCGGGGCGAGTTTTTCATGTTTCCGCTCGAACATCTTTGCCTCCTCCTCTTATCCCTCCTTGCTCAACAATCTAAGAGATCGCCTCAAACCAAAAGCATCGCGCTTAGGACTGCGCCTCGGCCGTCGCTTTTCTTTCAAGCTTGCCCCAACCGGTAAGCGCGCCTCGAGCAGCGTTAGTAACGGATTTGATCATTACCCAATACATTAGCTGCCGGTAACAGAAACGCTGCAAAAATAGCCACCATAAGAGGCTCGCCCGCTCGCGCTTCTCAAGCAGCAGAGCAAACACGGCAGCCAGCCAATCCACAGCGAGAAAGACCGAGTAGTAAAACAGGACCTGTCGCAGGTTTGTGGTCACATACTCCGCTGGGTGCTCGACTCGTTGCAATGCAGCCAAAAACAGCGCCCAAACCAGCATCAAGTCCATCAACGGCGAGATGAGCGGAAAGAGAATCTGAAAGACCCAGACGTTTGGCATTGCGATAACACCGAGTGTGCCAAAACGTGGACGCAGAAGCGCATCGCGGTGCTTCCACATGCACTGCAATGTGCCGAAGGACCAACGGAAACGCTGTTTCGCAAGCGCTCGCCAGTTGTCGGGTGCTTCAGTCCAGGCAATCGCATTTTCCTCATAGCTTATCTTGTAACCGAGTCGCCGTAGCTCAAGGGTCAGATCCTGATCTTCGGCCAATGTGTCCGAACTGAAGCCCCCGGCGCGCTCGACAAGATCGCGACGCCAGGCACCCACGGCGCCAGGCACCACCGTAATGCAGTTCAGGCTCGCAAAGGCCCGCCGATCCATATTCTGAGACGTTATGTATTCAAGCGCCTGCAAACACGTGAGGAGATTGATGCGATTGCCTACTTTGGCATTTCCCGCAACCGCCGCGACCGCGGGGTCATGGAACCGATGCGCGAGCATCCCTATGGTCTGAGGAGCGAATAAGGTGTCAGCGTCCAGGGCGACGACGATCTCACCGCGGGCGTGACGCAGGCCAAAGTTTAATGCTCCAGCCTTGCCACCATTCTCAATGGTGAAGAGACGTACACGGTCGTCAACCAAAAAGCGATCACGCACAACCTCGCTCGTGCCGTCCGGCGAGCCATCATCGACGACGATAATTTCGAAGCATGGATAAGGGGAAACGAGGAGGCTTTCAATCGTTTTTCCTATTACCAACTCTTCGTTGTAGGCCGGAATGATGACGGACACAAACGGTTGATAAGTCGCCCATGCTTGAGTGACGTCCCGCCTCCTGGCGCGCCGCCACTGGGCAAACGCAAGCCCGCCAATGACGAATACCCGCGCTATGCCGAGTAGGATGCCAATTACAAATATCCAGTGCAGCAGCCGCTCACCGAAGGAGAGAACGGAAAATGTGATCGCGTTAGTACGGGTGAATAGTTCTTGCCCGGCCGGGACGGCCGGCATTGCCTGATCGCGTTTGAGACCTGCTAGTTGTGAGACTGTAACAAACCGGATTTTTCTCGCGCGCAATTCATGAATTATCTGTGGGAGTGCATCCAGCGTTTGCTGACGGTCACCTCCACCATCGTGCAATAGGACGATCTGGCCTCGCTGGTCGGGGTCGCTGGCAGTAACACCGTCGATTGTTCGCTGCACGATCTGATTTGTTCCAGGCAGTTCCCAGTCATTCGGGTCGACGCGCAGTCCTATCGTCAGATATCCCAATCTCATTGCACGCACGATGGGCTCGACTTCATCGGGCGTGGTCGGTTCAGCATCGCCGAAGTAGGGCGGGCGAAAAAGGATGGTCGCGTGTCCGGTCAAAGACTCGATCAATCGCTGAGTAGCATTGAGTTCAAGATCCGTGATCCGACCCGGAACCTCGCCGAGATTTGGATGACTATAGGTGTGGTTGCCGATGTCATGGCCCTCATCGACAATTCGCCGCACAAGGTTCGGATTAGCCTGCCCGTTCGCACCTATGATGAAGAATGTGGCGGGGACATTTTCCTTCCTGAGGAGCTCCAGGATACGTGGTGTCCACAAAGGGTCAGGGCCATCATCAAAAGTGAGGGCAACCAGACCAGGTTGGTCGCCGGAGCGGCGTATCACGTAGGACGACGGTATTGTCGTGTAGTCTTCCTGATCTATAAGGCCGGTAATTGAATCAATCGTGACCTTTCGTGAGCCTTGCCGCGGCTGGACGCTAACTTGCAATATCTCACCAGTGCCCTCGAAATCCACATCGTAGCCGAAACTTATTCGTTGCAAGCTCTCCGGCGAGCTGTTCATTTGCCCCTCGACCAAGCCCGCACCAAAAATCCCCCACAGCGAGGGATCTTCGGAGCCCAGCCGCCATAGTGCATAACCGGCCGGACGGAACTTGCTTGCGGCGAGTATCTGGTTATAAGCGGTTACGGCATCAAGGAACCAAACGGTGTGGTACGAACCGTCTTCCTCTTCATAGGAGAAATGCGGATTCCGCGATGCGGGGTCGAACGAGACGTGGGCCTCTGAATCTCTCGCGGCAAGCACCGCCTCCTGAAAAGTTACATCAGTTGCCTCACTCTCTCCTGCCCAATTGTAACCGTAGCTGCCAATACAAATGATTGTCTTCGCCGTTTCGAGTTCACGCATGCGTGAGGCAAGATTTCGTTCGAACCAATTCTGCGCAGCGATCGGCCCTGCTGCGCTGGTGGACCAATGCTGGTCGTAGGCCATCAGCAGCAGATAGTCTGTGGCCGCGGCGTAGTCACGAAGGTTCCACTCGGGATTATCGAAAGGCACCGCCTGCGCCAGGATCCATCCTCGAGAACTGAAGGCGGCGTGGAGGTTCTGCATAAACAGAAGCAAGTTTGCTTGAGCGGCAGCCGGCGCCTCCTCAAAGTCTATGCATACTCCGGCAAACCTGTTCTCGTTTACGAAACGGACCAGCGCCTTAACCAGGCTCGCCCGGGATGTTTCATCTGCCACGGCGCGTTCGAGCAATGCCGGATCCCAACGTTCATTTCGGTAGTTCTGAACTAACGGGACAATTGGCATCCCCGGCCGCTCCTGGCGCAAGAGGTCGACCACCCGCGAATCAATGTCGCGCGCAATCGGATCACTACCAGCGCCCGCTCCGTCTTGCAGGCGACCCCACTCTGGCACCAGCCAATCGAGTTGCCCAAGGTTAAGCTTGAGCGATTCGTAACTCGAGTCGTCCCAATTGACGTAGAAACCTATCGCTATTGGTTTCTCCACATTCTTCGCAGTGTCAACAGTCCGAATTGGGGCAGCGTGGTCGCCTCTAGCCTGTGCCAGGTTTCTGTTAAGCAACGCCTCTGCCAGTTTTCTTTTCTGCCCCCGCGGGGTTTCAGGGAAAGCCGGGGCTTGAGTTTTAGTCGCCACTGCGTGGGGCAATGATGAGAGAGGAAGGAGATCGAATTGTGGCAAGACGGGGTTAACAAGGACACTCGCCACCAAAGTGGCAGTTAGCATCGTGACAAGGATCGCTACGGCCAACCACGCACGGCGCAAGCGCGGCCAACGATTCCCCGCGGGATCATAGAAGATTGGGAAAAGTATCGGAGTTCTTAACCAGCTGCTTCACGACACGTCTTTCTTGTTAGTAAACTAGGTCCTATCCAGTCATCCAAGGCCCAGGTCGCCGAGAACCCATCCAGTGATCATGAAAAAAATCGCGGTCAGTATTGAAACCAGGACACAGATGATGAAGAAGAGAGCAAACTTCAAGATGCCTCCCAGTGTCACGACAGTTTTTCCCTGTGCGCCATCTGAGTTTTTCGTCACCAGCAAATTTGGCGACTCAAAGTTAATTTCTGTTTGCATGTGACCTCCTCAAGAATCCTGCATGTCGGTACCAAACTAATGCGATTTAGCGGTCACCTGCTCTTAGTAAATCCTTACTGACGGAATGCTCCGCTCGTCCGCGGCTGGAGAATTCCAGTCATCGGCCAAGTAGACAAAGAACAAAGCAGCGAGCCAGAGCACCGAGCTTGCGAGAACAATGATTGCACCTACGTACACGATTTGTGGTTTGTAAATCCTAGTTTCCAGCGACCAACGTTTATCGAAATTCATGGGATTGCCCACCTCCATATTTCCTGACCTGGTCAAAAAGACGCTGAACGCCATCCTCTAAACGAGTGTGCGTAGTATCGTCTTCGTTTTGATTTCTCCTTTTTCCCTCACAATCTAACTAAATAGACGTGTCCACCTCGAAGAGTCTTCGAAGAGACACAGGTTTGGGTTCGTGCAGTGAGTTTGCGGCGGAAGTAAGTTGCTGGTCTTGCGAGAGTTTGCTCAAAACTCATTTATGTTGCGCCAGAATGTGGGACACATGTCCTACCTTCTCCCGCAACGAAGTCCGCAAATTGAAGAACATTTAAGCAAGATGAGGAAAGAACGACATTTCGCTTGCCTTTACGATCCGTCTCGAGATGTCTATCACCAATGAGACGCATTGATTCGAGTTGGCAAGACGCGCCGGGAAACTGAGCATGCAGTTCTTAGTCAGCTCCGTTCTTGGATTGGAACTTGAAAGCATGGGGGAAGCAGTCGGCTGGTGGCCGGTTCCATACAATTAGCTTAGCGCGGGTGGTCCGCTTCAGACTGCTCGCCATTAACAAAGGAGAAATTCAATGATTATGAATCTGAGCAAGCTGTTCTTAGCGCTTTGCCTTTTGACGGTTGGTGGAGGAATCGTTGCCAACGCGCAAATTGATAATGACAGTATCATCGAGGCTAATGTGCCTTTTTCATTTGTAGTCGGTAAGACCACGCTGCCCGCAGGTAAGTACGAGATAAAGGGCATCGACGACGCCACGCCGGGGGTGCTTGAGCTTCGCGCCAAAGGACGCAAAACGATCAATTTCGAGACGGAAGCGGCTCAAATGCGAGACGGTGAACCTGCGACCAAAACCGAATTAGTATTCGATAAGGTTGGAGACAAATATTTTCTCTCGCAGGTCTGGGTGGCCGGCAATGGCTCCGGAAGCCAATTGGTTAAGTCAAAAATGGAGAAGAGAGTTGAAGGGGATGGCACGCGAACTGAAAGACACTCGATTGATGCGTTTCTAAGACGCTTAAAACCCTAGAAAGTGCTTCAACGAATCTTGCGACTGGCCCAGGATGCAGATACGACGAGTTGGAGTCTACACACTCTGATTCTGTTTTAGCTCATCCCTGGGCCTGTTGTGCCAGGTTGTGGAAGCGTGGAAGAGCGACCAGGAGCTGAGCAGCTACACACTAAGATTCCTGTTGAGAATTCTGGCAAAGTGGTGACGTTTCATGTTGTCTGCTAGACCAAATCGCTTTTTAGTATGGCTGGTCGCACTTAGCACGGCGGGCAGTGGTCTTATCAATATTTACTCAGTGATCGGCGAAGGACTGGCTCAACGCACGCGGCTTTTGGAAAAGATCTTCCCGCTGGAATTCCAAAACTTCTCGCGGTCACTGACTTTAGTGATCGGCTTCGCGCTTATTGTCTCCTCAATCAATATTTACAAAAGAAAGCGCCGAGCATTCCAGCTCGTTGTTGCAGTGTCAGTCTTGTCGATAATGTCTCACCTGGCTAAGGGCCTCGATTACGAAGACGCCTTGGTCTCGCTGCTGCTGCTCTTGGTACTTCTCCTTACGCGTAAGTATTTCAACGTGAAAAGCAGCGCTCCGAGTTTTACCCTGACCGTCATTCGCGCTGCTGTCGGATTCCTCGTTGTCTTCTGTTACGGTGTCGCAGGTTTCTGGCTGCTGGAAGAACGCGAGTTCGGCTTCAACTTTCACCTCGCGGATGCGATTAAGCGCACTGTTCTAATCATCTCGTTCGTCGGTGACACGAAACTCACGCCTCAAACGGTTTATGCGCATTGGTTCGCAAATTCTGTTTACCTGATGACGTTCATGGCCATCACCTACGCTGGTCTCGCCTTCTTCCGCCCCATCCTTTATCGCTACCGCACTCTGCCTCTGGAACGTCTCCAAGCTGCGGGAATACTCAGTCAGTACGGGCGTTCAGCACTCGACTTCTTCAAGCTTTGGCCCGACAAATCCTATTACTTCAACGATGAAAGCAATTGCTTTATCGCGTACCGAGTCGGCAACAACTATGCGATAGCACTTTCAGACCCCGTAGGTTCGGTAGGGGAGGTGGAGGACACAGTCCGCGGCTTCACAGAGTTCTGCCAGGCCAATGACTGGGGAGTGGCCTTCCACCAAGTGCCGCCAGACTTCCTCGCTATCTACGAGAGAGTGGGTCTCAAGTACCTCAAGATTGGCGATGAGGCAATCGTTGATCTGACAAGCTTTGACCTCGAAGGAATGGAGAGGAAAAGTCTGCGCAAAACCGTGAGACGGTTTGAGACTAACGGATTCACAATGCGGGAATATCAGCCTCCTATTCCCAATGCGATTCTGCTGCAGGCCAAGTTGGTATCAGACGACTGGCTCAATTTGCCAGGACGTCGGGAACGGCAGTTCTCCCTCGGCATGTTCGATGAGGCCTATGTACGAACAACGCCGCTCTATGTGGTCGCTGATGCGTCGGGCAAAATGTTCGCTTTCGTTAATGCGATCAAGTCCTATCGACAAGGAGAGGCGACGATCGATCTGATGCGTCACTGCGCTGACGCGCCAAACGGCACTATGGACTACCTCTTTACGAAACTCTTTCTCGACTGCAAAGCTAAAGGATTTCAACAATTCAGTCTGGGGATGGCCCCTTTCGACGGCTTTCGGAAAAGCGAGCATCCTTCTGCAGAAGAGCGCGCAATAGACTATTTGATGCGACACCTGAATTTCATTTTTAGTTATTCGGGCTTGCATCACTTCAAGGCCAAATTTGCAGACGCCTGGGAGCCGCGCTATCTCGTCTATCATAACGTGCTTGCGCTGCCCCAAGTAGCCCTGGCCCTCGCCAAGATCTCGGAATTGCGGTGAGCGAACAATGACTAAGATGATGACCGCCCTGTTTAGATCATATCGCAAACGGGAGATCACACTGCTCGCGCAGAAACATTCAGGCGTGGAGGTTGGTGGGCGCCGAAAGACGATCCTTCACGCGGTCCTTATCGCTTTGCTCGCCTTCTCCGCGATAACCTGTACGCTGCCAATACCACCTGCCGGTAAGAATGCACCCGTAATCCGCGGTCAGCAGCAGGACATCTATTTCTATCCGGCCCAGGGCGGAACGCGTAATGCGCAGAAAGTTCTCTTTCTCTGCGGCGATGGCGGCTGGCAGGGGCGGGCGATCGATATTGCGGCGGGGATGTCGAAAGTTGGATACGACGTTTACGGCTTCGATACGAAACGTTACCTGGAAAGTTTTACAACGGACGTGGGTGCGTTGAAGGAAGAGGATGTGCAACGCGATCTGGCGCAGATCGCGAAGTGGATGCAAACACGCTGGCGGGAGCGCATCTCTATAGTCGGTTGGTCTGAGGGTGCGGGGCTGGCGGTGCTCGCCGCCGCCTCTCGAGACAATGAAGCAGTCTTTAACGGCGTCGTCACTCTCGGGCTCTCAAACACGGCTTCCCTCGGCTGGCGTCTGCGCGACGACGTGACATACATAACCCACGGAGACCCCGATGAGCCGATGTTTCGCACCGGGGATTACATGCCGAAGGTCGCGCCGCTGGCCGTTTGCATGATTCAGTCAAGCGGCGATGAGTTCGTCACAAAGGACGAAGCGGAGGGATTGTTCGCGGCAGCGCAGCAACCCAAACTGTACAAGTTGGTCCAGGCACAGGATCATGCTTTTAACAGCAACACAGGAGCATTCTTTCAGGCACTGAGCGAGGGATTGGCATGGGTGGATCAAGCACCGAGGTGACTGGCGAGAACGCAATAACGCCACGCTCACCGGCGGGTCGCCGGTGGCTAAGAAATCTTGTCGGTTACATGCTCGGACTCCTATGTCTCGTTTGGGTGTTCCATGACTACGATTTCAGCGACCTCCTCCGCCGCGTCTCCGAGATGAACCCCTATTGGGTGGTGGCGGCGGTCCTCTGCGACGCTTTAAGTTACCTTTGCCAGGGCTTCCGTTGGCGCTTGCTGCTGCGTCCCTTCGGCTCCATCTCGGTAATGCGCTCGACGCAGGCCATCTACGCCGGACTCTTCGTCAACGAAATGTTCCCGATGAAACTCGGAGAATTGGTGCGCGCCTTTCTCATCTCCCGCTGGATGTCAGTAAAACTGGGCTCTGTCGGCGCTTCGATTTTGGTCGAACGTTTATGTGACGGTGTATGGCTCGCCATGGGAATTGCCCTAACGATCTTTCTGGTACCGCTGCCGCACCGTATGGTCGAAGCCGGCGACGTGTTCTGGGTTGGAGTCCTCGTGGTCCTTTTCCTCGTCGCGCTGCTGGCCTTCCACGGACGCGGCCTGTTGCCGAACCGCGCCCCGCAGATCGAGAGCGGTGTTTATGCCGCGCCAGACGCTCAGACGGGAGACGCTGGCGAAGGGTTCCGAAGTTTCACCTTGTGGCGCAGACTAGCCAATGCCGTCGTTACGCTCGTTCGTCGTTTGTCGCTCGAACTGCACGTGATCGGATGGAGTCGCGGGATGCTGTTGGCGTTCGCGCTTTCGCTCGCGATGCTGCTATTGCAGGGGGCATCGTTGTGGTTCGTGATGTTTGCCTACGGGCTGCGCCAGCCCTTCGCGGCGGGCATTGCCGTGTTCCTGATCGTGCACCTTGGGACGGCACTGCCGAGCGCCCCGGCCAACATCGGTACGTACCAATTCTTCACCGTCCTGGGTTTGACCTTGTTGGGTGTGGACAAAACGTCCGCCGCGGGTTTCTCACTCGTGGTCTTTGCCGTTCTCTCCGCTCCGCTGTGGGCGCTCGGCTTCTGGGCTTTCGGTCGGAGCGGCCTAACTCTTATTAGAATGCGAACCGAACTGGGTAAGTCATTTCCGACCTGAAAACGAATGTCTGAAGGAAGGACACTGGCCCAAATCGAGTAATCAGTTCTTCATCATACAAGGCTGTAAGTGATTAAGGCGCAGATGGCAGTCATTAACGTAAGGGCACCCAGGAAGATCAGATCAGCAACTTTCTCCGTCAGATGACGGCGCTTTATGCTTCGCGTTCTCAGTGCCCAATATGCAAGACCGCAAGAGCTAAGAAATAACATTGCATCGACAGAGATGAGGTCGTCGGCCCAGGTGCTAATAGATTTTAGTTGAAAGATCAGTTTGAACACTCCGATAACCGTCAAGCATACGCCGACCATCGTCGCCGAGGTATCGAAGATATGGATCGAGATATCTTCTTCCAACGCCGTCTTTGAGCCTAACTCTTCTGCACGGTGGTTGGTGGTCAGGTCTTTTCTCATCTTTGAGTCTCTTATGCGCTGCTATGTAGTCAGCTGGGCTCCTTGTGGAAACCTTCCGTAACTCGAAGGCTTCTCACTCGAACGCTTAGCTCTCAGACCCAGCCTTCTATATCTGATGAGAGTCTTCTTTATAACTCGTCTTCTTTTCATGATTCGTACCTCAACTTCTATTGCGTCATTCGCTCGCGTGTTTGCCTACTTCGTCGCTCTCACGGGCAGCCGTAGCTCCGAGACCTTTTGACCGGTCATTAACCGTCTCGGGGTCGACACTTGAAGCCGGAATCGCACTGATGAGTGCGCCGGCTGCATGCTTGAGAAACATGAGCTGTCGAGTTTCGGGACTGACATCAACCTGGATTAGATCGCCAAGTTCAACCTGATTTGTGGCCACGAGATTCGATAGCGGATAAACGAGAAGGCGCTCGATAGCACGCTTCAAATGACGCGCACCGTACTTGAAATCAATTCCCTCTTTGAGCATCATTTCTTTCGCCTCGCCAGAGCACTGAAAAATGAATTTCGTGCCGGCTGAAACCATGATGCGATGCTGGACCGCTTGCAATTCAAGATTCAGGATCTGGCGGAGGTGATCCTCATTCAACGATCGGAAAACAACGATTGTGTCAATCCGGTTCATAAACTCCGGCGAGAACTTACGTTTGGCCGCTTCTACCGCCGTCCGACATATTTTCTGATCTACATCGGCGCCGCCATCGTTCCTCGCGCCCGGCGCCGGAGCAAAACCGATACCTCCGCAGATCAGTTCCGACAGCTCGCGCGCGCCCAAATTCGAGGTCATGATGACGATTGTCCTGGAGAAATCTACGTGCCGGTTGTCGCCAAGCGTCAATGTGGCCTTGTCGAGAATACCGAGAAGCAGTTGCCACAGACTGTCAGAGGCCTTCTCAATTTCATCAAACAGCAGCAATGACAGCTTGGTTTCTTCCGTGTGAGAGCGATCGAGATTCTCCTGGGTTAGCAGCGGAGAGGTCTCGCGATGGCCGAGATAGCCAGGAGGCGAACCGATCAACTTCGCGATTTCATGTGAATGTTGAAACTCTGCACAATCAATCTTAGTGATGAGTCTCGAATGCCCAAACAACACCTCAGCCGCGGCTTCGACCACGCGCGTTTTGCCTGTGCCGGTCGGACCCAGAAACAGCATCGTGCCAATGGGGCGATTGATTGGGTTCATCCCGGCGACAAACATCTGAAAAAGATCGCTCATCCCGCGGACGGCCCGCTCCTGGCCCACGATGCGGTGAGATAGCTTTTGCTCGAACTCTTGTGCACGCAGACCCTTCTGCTCTGGATTGAGGAGAACCGTCTCCGTCAAATCCGTTTGTCTTTCCATTTCTGTTGCAATCATGACTGTCCTCCGTCTTCCTGGTATGGTTTCGATCGCGTGGAAGACTATTGGGTTAGCAGTGGAATATCTATTGGAATGTGAGGTAATGGTCTAGGGAGTTTTAGCTCACCATATTGGATGTTGACGTAGAAGTATTGGACAAACTCCGGAACTCTCAACCACCGCAACCGCGCTCGGTGACGTGCGCCACATTAGAGGTCTAGACGATAAGTCTCTTTCCAACTTTTCTTGAGTTCAGCTCTCCGGGCACACAATCGCATTAGAGTTTTCTCCAATACCGTTTCCTTAAATTCGCATACCATTACCTCACACTCCAATAGTTATCCGATCGCATATCCGATAGTCTTCAGGCGCACTTCAACTCCCGGTTAGAACAGGTCCGGGGGGTGAAGTCGAGGAAGGAATATGCGAGAGAACAATACGGTCGCCGAGGGTGCAAGGATTTCAATCGTGGACGATGACGAATCGACGCGGGAAGCGATTAACACGTTAATCGGATCCATGGGGTTGAGTGTTGAGCAGAGTTGCTGGAGCCACACCGAAGGCTTTTAGAGCAAAAATTTAACGCCGAAGTGAAACGACGAGGAGAATCATATGCAAGCGCAAATCAAGCTGGGTCGCATCTTCGGCATCGAGATTGGGCTTCACTATAGTTGGTTGATCATCGCGTTACTGATCACGTTCTCACTAGCGGGGCAGTTTTACGCGACCAACCTGGAGTGGGGCGCCGGTGTAATCTGGGCCTCGGCGATTGTTACGGCGCTGCTTTTCTTCACAACGATTGTCCTACATGAACTATCGCATGCCCTCGTGGCGAAGGCGCGCGGTCTACCCGTTCGCTCGATCACGCTGTTTGCGCTTGGCGGCTTGGCGCTGATTGAGAAGGAAGCACACGACGCAAAAACTGAGTTTTGGATGGGGATTGTCGGTCCCATCACAAGCTTCCTGATCGGCCTCGTTTGCTTGGGATTGTCGTGGGGGCTCGGTTGGAGACCGGAGGCCGTACCACAGACGCCGTTACTGGCGATACTGATGTGGCTCGGTGTCATTCACATTGGGCTCGCACTCTTCAACATAATCCCGGGGTTCCCGCTCGACGGTGGGCGGGTGCTGCGCGCCATCGTTTGGTGGATCACCAATGATGCCGCCCGCGCCACCCGAATCGCTGCGCTGGTGGGCCAAACGGTCGCCTTCGGATTCATCATCCTCGGTATCGTCCGTTTCTTCGGCGGCGCGGGTTTCGGGGGATTGTGGATAGCTTTCATCGGATGGTTTTTGCTTGATGCGGCGCGTGCCAGCTACGCGCAGGTAGTGACCACTCAGAGTTTGCGCGGTGTGCGAGTCGGCCACGTTATGGCGCGCGACTGTCCGGTGGTGGACGGCCGCTCAAATCTCCAAACCTTTGTAGACGAGCACCTGCTGCGCACAGGCCGACGCTGTTTCGTCGTTGAAGAGAATGGTCGTTTAGTCGGACTTATCACAGCGCACGAGGTCAAAGAGGTTGGGCGCGCCCAATGGCCCTACAAGACCATTGATGATGTGATGCACCCGCTGGACCAACTCCACACCATCAGCCCCGATACTCCTGTTACCGAAGCGCTTGAGACGATGGTGCGCGAGAACGTGAATCAGTTGCCAGTAGTAAGGGATGGGCAGTTCACCGGAATTATTTCACGCGGCAGCGTTCTGCGGATGCTCCAGACCCGCGTTGAACTTAATGTTTGAGCCATTGCTGAGCGCAAGCAGCTGGCGTCCAGCCCTTGAAACCGAGTTCACCCCAGACGGGCAAGTTCCGGCACGCTATCGTGGGCTGCATGGCACAGCGATTTTGAGGTTTTACTTTGATACAGAGCGCTTCCAGCTTGAGGCCCAGCGAGGGCGACTCCACTTCCTCGTTGGTAAAGATTACCTATTTGCTTCGGCCTCACTGGAAAATGCTCACAATCGCATTCATTGCGGTGCTCGGTGAAACCGCAACTGACCTACTCGAGCCATGGCCGCTTAAGATTGTCTTCGACTACGTTCTCGGAACGAAGAAGATCCCGCAATGGATGTCGGACGTGCTCGGTTCCACGGTCGGTTACGATAAACCGGCAATTCTTCATTTCGCCGTCTTCTCCGTACTAATTATCGCCATAGTTGGGGCTATTAGTACGTACGCAGAAAAGTACTTTACTACCTCGATCGGCCAATGGGTGATGCACGATCTCCGCCGCGCTCTCTATCATCACATTCAACGCTTGTCTCTCTCCTATCACGATCGCAAACTCACCGGGGATCTGATAAGCAGGGTCACAGGTGACATCGATGCGATTCAAGATTTTGTATCACAGGCACTCTTAGGCATGGTGGTTAATGTTCTAACGTTGGTCGGAATGCTAATTGTCATGTTTTATCTCGACTGGCGTTTCACCCTGATTGCGCTATCAATAGCGCCCTTGCTATTCGGAGTTGTCTACCGTTACACGCGGCGCATCAAACAGGCGTCGCGTGCGCTGAGAAAACAGGAAAGTGCGGTAGTCTCGATCGTTCAGGAAGTGCTCTCATCGATCCGCGTTGTTAAAGCCTTCGCGCGTGAAGATTACGAGCAAGAGCGATTTGAACGGCAGAGTTTGGAGAGCGTCGAAATTGCACTAGCGACTCGCAGCCTTAAGGCAAAGCTAGCGCCTTTGGTGGAGGTCATTGTGGCCGTGGGCACGTGCCTGGTGCTCTGGTACGGAGTCAGTCTGGTAATAGGTGGACAAATGACGCCGGGCTCCTTGCTCGTCTTCCTTCTCTATCTCGGCAAGATGTACAAGCCGATGAGGGACCTTTCAAAGATGACCGACACGATGTCT
>DASWDX010000505.1:0-3899 GCA_036395055.1 Pyrinomonadaceae bacterium
CGCGAATACTGTCTTATCGTCGAGGGGGCATATCTTTCGGAATCCGAAGCCGAACATGCCCTGCGTGATCCATTCATCGAGGACTGGGTCGAACAAACCGGACACTTCAAAATCCACAATATGGATGAAATACAAATTACCGCGGGCGTAACCCTTGGCTCACTCGGCGTGGTGATGCTCGACGATCGCCTGTTTGAGATCGCCAGCGCTGACGCAGAGCATCCTTTAACGGAGCTGAAAGCCAAGGGCGTTGCTGAAGCGCTGCGACGGCAGGATATGTTTGATGAGATAAGCGTTAAGCCCCGCGACGAAGAAGTTTCCCGCGACGAAGAAGTTTAGAGTTGAACCTTCAGACTGCTTGAGTCAGGAAAGCACGCGAGCTAAAGCTTGAACTTTGAACCCAAACAAAACATTTCTGGATGGACGTGTGGTGGTGGTTATTGGTGACATTACACACCAGGACACGGACGCAATAGTAAACGCCGCAAACTGGACCTTGCTGGGTGGTGGCGGTGTCGATGGTGCGATCCATCGCGCCGGTGGGCCAGCAATTCTTGCAGCCTGTGAGGAAATCCGCAGAACACAATATCCGAAGGGACTCCCCACGGGCGAATCAGTGATTACGACCGCTGGAAATCTGCCTGCGCGTTACGTGATTCACACCGTTGGGCCAGTGTACGGCCGCCACGACGGACGCGAGGCACAGCTCCTGGCAAATTGTTACAAGAATTCATTGCGCCTGGCCGCCAGCAATTCTTTATCATCAATAGCATTCCCTGCGATCTCAACGGGCGCCTTCGGCTACCCCCAATCCGAGGCGGCAGCCGTTTCCTCCGAAGCAATCAAAGAATTTCTGGTGAACGACGAAATGCAAACCGTGCAGGAAGTGCGCCTGCTTTTCTTTCAGCCTGGTCACGCCAACAGTTTTCTCAAGCATCATAAATTCAGATAACGGCCCATTTGTGCTATAAGAACCGCTTTGTTCTCTACTTCGACGGCATCGGGACGCATTTCTGCCTGTCATTCAAGAGCTTTGGTGCTTGCTCCAATCGCTTATTCTCATTCAATGATTGAAACTATCGAACAACTGAACACAACCAACTTGGCTGAAACCACGACCTTACCATCTCCGCTCCAAGCTCTTGAGCGACTCTATTCAAATTACTGGTGGAGTTGGTCCGCCGAAGGCGCAGGGCTCTTCCGTGATTTGGATACCGAGATCTGGGATGAGTGTGAACACAACCCTCGCCTGTTCCTGGAAAGAGTCTCCGAATATCGCCTGGCGGAGATGGCCACTGACCCTGTTTACCTGGAACGGGTGCGCAGCCTGGCGGAACAATTTGACCATTATATGGCCGCTGGTCCAAGTGGCGTGGCAAGGTGGTCCAATATGTCCGGCAGATCAGCGATCACGGCAGAACACCCGGTAGCTTATTTTTGTGCCGAGTATGGCGTACATAATTCGCTGCCTCTCTACTCGGGCGGGCTGGGAGTGCTCGCTGGAGATCATCTCAAGTCGGCCAGTGATCTGGGCCTGCCGCTGGTGGCCGTCGGTCTTCTCTATCATTACGGATATTTCCGTCAACGGCTGAATCGCGAAGGCTGGCAGGAAGAATTCTACGGCGAAACTGATCCTGCGCAGTTGCCGCTTCATGAGATCAAGACCGAACACGGCGCGCCATTGTTAGTGGAAGTATTGATTCGTGAGCGCAGGGTGCGCGCCCAGGTCTGGCGCGCCGACATTGGTCGTGTGCCGCTATTTCTACTCGACACAAACATCGCCGCGAACGAGGAAACGGATCGCTGGGTGACTGGTCACCTTTACGGCGGCGATCGCGAGACGCGTATTGTTCAGGAGATGTTATTGGGAATCGGAGGCGTGCGGTTACTACGAAAGCTCGGTATCCAACCTGCTGTCTACCATCTGAATGAGGGTCACAGCGCTTTTCTAACACTGGAATTGGCGCGCGAGTTGATTCAATCGCAGGGGTTGAGTTTTGGCGACGTGGCGAAACTTGTGCGTCAGCATTGCGTGTTTACTACACATACGCCGATCGCGGCGGGAAATGACGAATTCGAAGTTGACCTGTTGACGCGGTCGTTTGGCCCAACCTACGAAAAGGAACTTGGCCTAACCCATGAAGAGTTTGTAGCCCTGGGTCGCACTGATCGCAAGAACCCAGGAGAGCCTTATGGCTTGACGCCTTTGGCTATTCGCATGTGCCGCTCTACTAACGGAGTCAGCCGCAAGCATGGCGAGGTTTCGCGCGCGCTTTGGCAAAAGCTGTGGTCTGAAGACATGATCGGGCAGGTCCCGATTACGCATGTCACTAACGGCGTCCACGCGCCAACCTGGATCGCACCATTAATCAGGTCTCTCTACGAGAAGCATATCGGCCCTGATTGGGGAGCGCAGTTACATGACAGGGAGAGCTGGGCAGCAGCCGTTGCGCGAATCCCTGACGAACAATTATGGCAGACGCATTTACTGTTGAAGGAGCGTCTGATCGCTTTTATTCGTCAACGATCATTTCTGGCGCGCGCGAATCGCAGCGAGACGCAGCAGTACACGGAAGCAGCGCGAAATATGTTTGAACCGCGCGCACTGACAATTGGTTTTGCGAGGCGAGTAGCTGGCTACAAACGCTGGAACTTATTGCTGAAAGATCCGCAGCGCCTGCTGAAAATTATCAACAATGTTGGTCGGCCGGTTCAATTTGTGTTTGCCGGAAAGGCTCATCCGCAGGACCAGGCCGCGAAACTCATCCTGCAAGAAGTGGCTCGCTGGGAAACAAGCGCCGGAGTGGGCGAGCGTTCAGTGTTTCTGCAAAATTACGATCATGAAATTGCCCGGCAGTTAGTTCAATCAGTTGATGTTTGGCTAAACGTGCCGCGGCGGCCGCTCGAGGCTTCCGGCACGAGCGGAGAAAAAGTAGCGATGAACGGCGGACTGAATCTCTCCGTGCTGGATGGTTGGTGGCTGGAGGGTTATGACGGTACAAACGGATTTGCGATTGGCGAGGAGGCGGCGAGCATGGCTGAGAGCGACGTGGACGCAAGCGATGCCGAGTCACTTTACCGCGTGCTCGAGCAGCAGGTGGTGCCGCTCTACTACGAACGCGACAACGAAGGTCTTCCGCGTAGATGGATATCGATGATGAAGAGCTCGATCGCTACTCTCGTTCCAGCGTTCAATAGCGATAGAATGGTTGAGGAGTACGCTCGTCGGATCTATTCCTAGCCCCGTGTTCCAACCCGCTTCACTCTCGGAACCATATCCCTGGCGGCTTTTCTGGTGCTTACTAATTGCCGCGATTCTTAGCGCGCTGTCAATCATTCCGATTGCGTCTGAGATGCGCAGCGCGATGATCACCCAACTGGAACTTCCCAACATTCCTTTGCCTCTGCTCATTGCGGTTGGTATTGTTCAGAATTTGGCAATACTCGCTTTGATTGTGTGGTTAGGACTGAAGCTCTCGCGAAGCCTTGGTCTGCGCACTCCGCTATTGGAATCCTGGGTCATCCGTTCAGACGTCAGGGGAGAATCTGATACAAGAGCAATACAAACACTCACACCGGGTTTACTCACTGGCGTCGCGGTCGGAATTGTTTTGTTGATTTCGTTACTGGTGCTCGTCCCCCGATTACCAAACCTACCCTTTGTCATCGCAGCCAGGCTGCCAATATGGAAACGTTTTCTCGCTTGCTTCTACGGCGGCATTTATGAAGAGGTGTTGATGAGACTTTTTCTTTTATCACTGGTTGCCTGGATTGCAAATCGGAGCTGGCGAAAGAACGCACTTAGGCTTTCAGACTCTGCTTTTTGGTTCGCGAATATCCTCGTCGCGATCCTCTTCGGACTCGGTCATCTTCCCTCGACCTCGCTCTTCATGCCGATT
>DASWDX010000506.1:0-4279 GCA_036395055.1 Pyrinomonadaceae bacterium
CGTTATACTCCGGGTCGCTGTAAAGCCGATATTGGATCAGCATGCCAACAGAGAAGAGTATTACCGCTGCGGTAAACAAAATCCAGTTCCCGCCGTATCTCATGGATCGTGACAACCAAATCACCAAAATACCGAGCGGCAAGAACATTAGCAGGTCGCGAATCGCGCCGATGATCGAGGTCTCATAACCACGAAGCAAAGCTGCGCGATGTATACCCCAGTAGCCGGCAATCTCAAAGACGAATAGCAGCAGAAGGATGAACAGATGAGACGATGCGCGGTTTTTCATTTCCGATTAATCAGTCATTAGTTAGTCGCCAGTTATCAGTAGTCCGTGGCTGTCGTCCCAGAGGGACGAAATGTTTATAGCAACGCTCGAAATATTTGAATCAAGCCCCGTAGGGGCAACACATCACGCTCCTAACGGAGCGTTGAACATTAAGAACCGAATGCTATAAACATTTGGCTCCTCCGGAGCCTCTAGTGTGATGACGACATACCCCCTCATCTTCACTGTGGCGTTGCTCTTGCGCGCGGCCGGCGCTGAGCTCGTGGTCGACCTCTCTGGCCAGCAGCCGGCCCAGGCTGGGCGTTGACCACCTTGAAATATCCAAGGTCCCTGGCTTTAAGTACCAGCGCCGCGGCGATCGGCGCGGCCGACTTCGAACCATAGCCTCCGCCTTCGACAATCACCGCCATCGCCAATTGCGGTCGCTCCAAAGGAGCGATGCACAGGAACCAACCATCAATTCGCGGATGTTCTTCGTCCATAATGGTCTCTTCATATTCGCGAATGATGTTGCCCTTGTTGTCTTTCTCCACCCGATGCCTGGTTTTCACTTCACCTGTTTTGGGGTCATAAACCGGCTCGATTTTTTGTGCTGTGCCAGTTTTGCCACCGGTATTAATTCCTGCCGCTTTAACGGGACCAAAAACTCCGCGCGCCGTACCACTCGGACCGCCGGTCACCAGCCCCATTATGCCGCGCAGCGTCGCTGCCACTTGCGGCGCCATCACTTGCTTGAAGACTTCCGGCGGCCGGTCGAATTCGATTTTCGGCTTCATCAGTCTGCCGTCCATATTGGCAATCGCCGAAGCGGCGAGGGCCATCTGAAATGGAGTCATCTGACCAGCATAACCCTGGCCATAGCCCATCAAGGCCAGGTCGTATCTGGTGACCTGCTTGCCGGTGACTATCGTAGCCTCACGCGGCGCCAGGGCCCGCTTAACGGCGTCCGTGCTGGCGTTCCAGATCTCGGGTTGCTTTCTGCCGCGTAAGGCTTCGACAGGCGTGTCGTATGTTCCGATACCGAGAAGTTGCGCCGCTTGCTTCAAGCGAACAGGTCCGAGCTTGACGCCCATCTGCGCGAAATATTGATTGCAGGAAACCTCATAAGCGGTATCGATTCCAATGCGGCCATGCACTTCGCCTGGACCGCCATCATCGAAGATAACGTTTGCGCCCGGCGCGGCGTAAAAGCCACCCCCACTGCAGGTGAACTCCGTGCCTTGCTCGCCTGCGAGAAACGCAGCAGTCATGGTTACCGTCTTGAAGGTCGAGCCCGGAATGTAGTAAGCGCCCAGTGCGCGACTCACTAATGGCCGGTCGCGCTGATTCGTTTCCAGCTTCACCCAGGTGACCTCATCGTCTACCTCTTTAAGGCTGTAAGAAGGTTCGCTGTAGAGCGCGAGCACTTCGCCCGTTTGCGGATTGAGAACCACTACCGCGCCATGCTTGCCTTTCAACTGATCGACCGCAGTCTGTTGCAAATCGCGATCGATCGTCAGACGCACGTCCTTATTTCCGCTGAACTCGACAGTCTTTCCTTTTACAACCTCCAGGGCCTCCGGCAAAGCCCCACTTTGCACGCCAAAGAGCGCGCGCTCCAGGCCCGGATCCCCACGGTCGGAACCGAAAATGTGCGCCAAAGCTTTGTCCATCGGGTATTCGCGATAAATGTTCCCGCTAGAATCACGACGGTAAAGCGCCAGCGCGCTTTCGAGTTTCCCGCTACGATCCAGTATCCAGCCCCGCAGGGTTGACTCGGATAGACGCCGGTTGCGGAGGTCCTTGTAGCTCAGCTCCTGAAACTTTGCATTCGTCTCCGGTGCGTAGTGGGTCCAGTAAATATGAAAACCAAAGACGGCCATTGCCAGCAGCACGAAGATCCAGCGCAGTGCGCGCAGACCACGATTTGTAGAAGTTGATCCGAGCCGGCGTCTGACCTCCTTTGGCAGATCTTTGGGAACTGCAGCTGCAACTAAGACTCCACGACGACGATTCACAAAGAGTGAGACCAGCAGCAGCAGCACGATTAGCAGAAGTCCGCTGAGATAAACGAGAGTGAGGAGCGCTGGCATTTTTTCAGGCACATTGACGACTGCCGGTGTGGGCGAGGGAGACTGAAGCAGGAGCAAGAAAAACATTTCTGCAGGCAGCCTGTACATTCGTGGTTTAATCTTCGCTTTTGCTTTTCTTTGCGAAACCTTTGCGTTCTTTGCGGCTTCGGGTTTTGTTCTTAGGCTACAACCGACAATGAAACCAAACTACAGAACCACACCGGGCGCAAGGGATTCGCAAACGGCGCAGAGTACATTGAGCTGTAGTAATTATGACCGTTCATCCGTGCTATTCGCTCTTTCGAAAACGCACTTCGACGTCGCCAAACCCGATCACGTCTCCATCTTCGATCTGCCGCGCTTCACCATATGAGATGCGGCGCCCATTGATATAAGTCCCGTTTGTCGAGCCCGTGTCGGCTACCAGAAGAGTGCCTTGCTGGTTCATCGTGAGTGCTGCATGAATCTTGGAAACGCTCGCGTCGTTTAGAGTCAGATCATTATCTGCCACGCGCCCGACACTCAGTCGTTTGCCCCCGGGTTTCAAAGCCAGCGGAACCTCGTGCACTTCATCGCGAACTGTCACTCGGGCGATTAAGTTGACATCCGGGATTTTTTCAAACGGACTGCGGTGAGGGACTTCCAAGGTCGCCGCTCGCTTCGCCTCATCTGCCTGTCTTAGTTCCTCTTCAAACTCGCCAAACGTCGGATCGACAGAGATGCCGGTCGTAAAAATGTCAACTTCTGTTTCAACCTTCATCGGCGCCATCGTCCGATAACGATGATCGTTTATGTGATCTATTGCGGCAGCGAGAATTTCGTGCTCGAGGTCCTTTATGATTTCCGGCGGCGCTTCGGAATGCGTGCCCCACTCCACTTTGAGTTTCAGGTGATGCGGTGCAATCCGGCCCTTGCGTCCTTCATCTCGCACGCGTTCATCGATCAGCTTCTTCATCCGCTCGATGAGTTGCGAGGTTGTCAACCCGCCTTTCGGCGTCACGGTGCGTCCAAACTTTCGATCGACGACGTCGCCCATGCTCTCGAGCACGCGCCGCAAGAGTCGCTCGGGAAGCGCTTCCTCGCGTTTCTTTTTCTCGGTTGGTTTCGCGTTTTCAGTCATGAAACTTCAAGTGAACCTTCGTACGTCTGACGCCAGCCGGCATTCCATCAGGCTGCATCAACGGTTGCGCCGCACCAATCGTGCAAAAAACGCAGTCCATCATGACTGCGCGGCGAGAACAAACCCTAATACTTGGAAGCGGTGCTATTCTAGCTGAAAGCGTTTCCCGTTAGTAGGGCCAAACCTCGTTGCCGCCTGCCATCCGCGAAGAAACGCGTTTCAAAATTTGGCCTCACGTTATCTTTCACGTAACAGTATTTGCGATCGAGTGCTCCCCTACCGGCGGGGGCAAGCCCGCCTTCCTGACCACAAGCTGATCGAAGTTGAGTTCTAATTTTCGGCGGAAAGACTTTCAGGGTGGCTGAAGCAAACCTCATCAGAAAGCTCAAAGGTTGGGAAGGCGGGCTTGCCCCCGCTGTTTAGGTACATTTAACTTATTAGTTTTGAACATTAAGAACATTGCTGAACTGTCAGACAGTGACAACGAGTATTTGATTGATGCCTTCAAGGTGGTACGAGAAATTATCAGGGAAAAGAATCTTACCGACTACCGACTCACGACTAACGGCCCAGGCCATCAGACCGCGACGTACTTGCATTTCCACCTGACCGCCAATTGATTTCCAGGCGGAGATCCGCATCACGCATCGGCGCTAAAAAAGATCAGAACCGGCAGCAGTAGCGACTGTGTGGAAACGCGGTTTGCGGCTGTGCCGCCCGATGTGCGGAAGGGCTGTGCCCTTCCGGCTAGAGTTGATGGAATCAGGGGCTATGCCCCAACTCAGGGGCGTAGCCCCGGAATGATTAGGGTGCTACCTC
>DASWDX010000507.1:0-6760 GCA_036395055.1 Pyrinomonadaceae bacterium
GAAGTGCGAAAGCCGTCAAAGACATGCAGGAAAGGCACGCGCGAACGCAAAGTTGCAGCCTGCGCAATCAGAGCGAAGTCCATCACCTCCTGAACAGAGTTGGCGAACAGCATTCCCCAGCCTGTCGAACGCGTTGCCATCACGTCACTATGATCGCCAAAGATAGACAGCGCGTGCGTTGCTACCGATCGCGCGGCGATGTGAAAGACGGTACTGGTTTGCTCGCCGGCAATCTTGAACATGTTGGGAATCATCAGCAGCAGGCCCTGACTTGATGTAAAGGTGGTCGTGAGCGTGCCCGTTTGTAGTGTTCCGTGAACCGCCCCTGCCGCTCCGCCTTCCGATTGCATCTCACGCACCAACGGTGTCATGCCCCAGATGTTCTTTTGATTCGCCGCGGACCAGGCATCCGCCGACTCGCCCATCGCTGAAGATGGCGTGATGGGGTAGATCGCGATTACTTCGTTGGTTTTGTAAGCGACAAAGGCGGCGGCTTCATTGCCGTCGATGGTGATGGTTTGTTGATTCATTGATGTGTGTTCTCGAAGATCAGCGTCCGTTTAAACTTTTCTGAATTGTTATCGTGACGATTGGCACCTCGCTGGCGCTGCGGTAGTAGTACACCCAGAAACCCAGAGTGTCGTGGCGCACCTGCTTGTAAAGCGACCCGTCGGCTTTTACTTCAATGTTTGGTCCCACAATGAGTTTGTAGTCCGGGGCGCCGACTCCGCCAACGTAATCAACCGAGACGGTGGTGACTTTGTGCGCAGCGTCGTAGGCGATTTGCGCTGTCTCCTTTTCCGAGAAGACATACAAGTCCATGTCGTCTGCCTTTTGCAGCGGCTCCCCGAGTTTGGCTCGCACTTCCTGGGCGTTCATGCCAATGCGCACACCGCGATATTCGCTATACAGGGGTTGCTGAACAACGGGACCGTGCGCACTCTTGCTTGTAGTCTGGGCAGGCGTTGCCGCAGCCACTGTTTCCAGCAGGAGCAATACCGCCAGTATCACCAATACGCCGACCATGCCGGCGAAAAACTTACGTCGTATGTTGTGAATCATGTTCAATCCCTCCTGTCCGGGAAGTTCCTGGCCAAAGTCCGTCCTCGCCAAACCTGATAGGGCAACCATCATGCCGAATCGAAAACGACTCGTTGCGAAGCATTTATGGGGAAGGGAAGGTAAATCGTGCGGGCTTTTTCCCAGACTCTTGCGGGAAAACCAACAGCGCGAAAGCCGCGTTTTGGGTGAAAACTTTGGGGAACCGCCGGCGGAAAGCGCAAGCTCTATGTGAGGCGCGATGCCGCCCCGGATTCCATTGTCTGTCAGGGAAGATGGCACATCTCTTTCAGCGGGTTAGGCGGATCTGTCGTCGCCGACAGTCCTTCGACCCACGGCCCAGACAGCGCCTCCAGCGCGCATCTGCAACACGATTTGCTCGAGGGGCCGCGTGGGTGGTCCGTTCAAGACAAACCCGGACTGAGCGTCGAATGCCCCCTTATGGCAGGGACACTTCAAACAGCGCCGGTTGCGATCGAAGTAGACCGAGCAACCCAGGTGCGAACACTTCTGGCCGAAGGCGTAGTACTCGCCTGCCTGGCTGCGCACGAGAATCGCCGGATCGGTTCTGCTCGGATAGTTGAAATACAACGAAGAGCCGGGCAGCAATGCCTCGGCGCCTTCGATCCTTAGCGGCGGATACGCCACCTGCGAATCACGGTTAGCCGCTACGGTTCTTAGAGCTGATGCGCCAACTAACAAACCTGAAGAAGTCACGAGCAACCGGTTACAGAACTTCCGGCGGCTGACCTGATCCTCGCGAGCGGCTGCGGCTTCGACCTGATGAGAAGGAGTGAATACAGTTGAGGCCATTGCAATTCGTATATTCATTTTTCATTACTCCTTGCCGGCCGGCACTTGATGGAATTCTCACGGCAAACAGAATAAGTAAATTGGGCCGCGAGCGGTTGAACAAGGGCGAAAACCGCTCGCGGCCGCAAGGAAGCACCAGTCCGAAGCCACAAAAGGCTTCGCAGACTAGTTGACCTTCACGTTGATGTGTTTCGGTCTTGCTTCCTCGTGTTTCGGTAGCGTGACAGTCAGCACGCCGTCCTTAAACTCCGCGTTGATCTTCGCAGCGTCAATGTAGACGGGCAGCGTGAAGCTGCGCATGAATTCGCCGTAGCGCCGCTCGATGCGATGATAGTTTTCGCGATCAGTCTTCTCCTCGAATTTGCGTTCACCTTTCATCATGAGCACATTGTTATCGAGAGTGACTTCCACCGCCTCGCGTTTCACCTCCGGCAACTCAACCTTGAGCACGACTTCCTTGTCGGTTTCGTAGATATCGCAGGGCGGAGTCCAAGCCATCAGAGGCCAATTCTCCTCCGTCGTCACAAATGGCTTAAACATGGTGAAGGGCTCTTCGAACAGCCTGTTCTGAAGCAGGCGAAACGGATCCGTCGTCATGAAATTCGTCAAGTTCTTCGTTGGTGTGAGAAAAGTTCCTGGTGTCATAACCTGCCTCCTTTCGTTGTCATTTACACTCAAGGAAACTCTTTAGTAGTCGCGCCCATCCGCAACAAACGACTTGCGGTTCACGGCCGAATAGAACTCAGGTGTCCTGAACAATTGTCACGGTGCCCGGTGAATCCCTGTTTGCCAGGGCCGGTAGACCACCGATTCAGGATGATCACGTATAAACGATTGAACGATGTAGCAATCCCAACAGACCGGCTTGTAGTTCTTAAGCACGATCTGCAGGTCATTGATTGCCACTTCGTTCCAATCCACCAGTTTTCCTTCGGGACTCTGCAAGGCGGGTTTGTGATCCAGCAGCTGAATTTGCTCAAAGGTCTTGCCACAATAGCGGCAAGATTTGAACCGGTACCACCTCATCAAGACGCCGCGAACCAGGCACTCTGCCGGGGCAACGTCGAGCTGGATCAGGCATTCCTGGCCGCAAGCCTCATGAAGCGGCCAGCGCCAGCAGTTTTGCAGCCGAATGTCTGGTGCGCCAAACGCCGAGGTCAACGCGGCATGCACTGCGTCAACCTCGACGATGGCCGCCTCACTGTTACCCGGACAAATGATCAAGCGCGAGTCTCGATAGCGAATGTACGCGCGAACAAAATAACGAATTCCGAAGAAGAGGCCTGTCGCCATTAATGCAATGACGGCCACATACATAACAAGCGTCATGATGCACCTCCTATTGGAATCAGTTACAGACCTGTCGTCTGGCTCGCGCGCTGCCGCTCAATCGCGCTGATCTTCGTCCGCAGCCAGCCTTTAACCGCCTCCTCCAACTTGAATTGACTATCATTCGCCTCCAGGTCCTCGATCGTCTCCCCCGCCTCATTCAATGGAATGAAGTGACAGGGTATTGTCTCCGATTGGTAATCCGGAGAGACGAAGTCAATCAACTGACATTCGTTGCACGGATGGGCGCGGTATGGGTAGCCGTAATTAAGACAACTTAGAGAGTCCTGGAAGATGGATTTTGGCAACCACGGCGTGCGGACCGATCGGCCATATCCTCCCTTCTCTAAGAAGTCGAGTTCCTCATGAAGAATTTCGAGAATGTCGCGGTCGTCCTTAGCCATGGTGATCAAACCTCCAGTTACTCTCTGGTCTGAACTTCCGGCAGCTAGCCGCTGCTTTAGTTCGCCTTAAATTGCGACTCCCACGCCGTTTAGAGAGCAACCAACATGCCGAATCAGGAATGGGCGGAATTGCGTTAAAAGTAAAAAATTCGCGGCTAAACATGCGAAAAGTTGCTCACGGACTTGCGTGAAACCCCGCAGTAGCAATCCCAGGATTGCCGTCAGGCATGGTGAGAGTTGGCGCGTCGAGTTGCCGGAGCAGGGTTGGAGTCAGTTAGTTGTTCTTTGAAAAGGCGAGCTGAGGCGTCGAGGAAATCGTAGGAAGTGACGATCCCAACCAGTTGACCTTCGTCAACAACGGGAAGACAGCCTACTTTGTTGCGGCGCATTGATTCCATTGCTTCCAAAGTCGGCGTGGTAGACGAGACCGTAACCGGATCGGTCTTCATGATCTCGTGCACAGTTAACGGAACGTTGCCCTGCATCTGGGTTCCCCGGCTCAGCAAGCGCAACAAGGTTCGATGAGTGACTAAACCCACGAGCTGGCCTTGATCATTCTCGACCGGAACATGACGTATGTGGCGCCAATCCATCATGCTTGCGGCGAGATCAACCAGGTCATCGGGACGCAACGTGAAAAGGTCGGTGGCCATGAATTGCCCCACAGTTTGATAGCTCTGACGCCAATCTGCGTTTTCCGTCGCTTCGTTAATCGGCCACGTATGCACTGGTTTGGCCTCCTTTTGTCGCTGAAGCATCGTCGAAGTGAGCGTTCGATAATGCATGTCCTTAGGTCCCGGACCTTTTGTGGCTGAGAGAGATTTCAACATCCACTGCGCGCCCGTTTGCCCGCTTTTCACCCTTTCTTCTATGACGCCCAGATACTTGTCTATATCCGACGCATCGACTTCAGCGCTTTTCAAACCTTGCCGCGAAAGCGACAGCAAATGATCCAAAATTAATGAGGTTGCCGGATAGCTTTTCCCATCGATCCAAGTGAACTGAGCATTCAAGCCATGTCGCGCAGCTGTAAAAAAGTTTTCCTTGGCATCGTCAAAGGTCATTCGCTTGGAAATGTCTCCATATTCAACCGGCAAAGACAACATTAGTCCAACAAAGAAGGCTGCATTCGCGATCTCGTCGATGATCGTCGGACCAGCAGGAAGCGCCCGGTTCTCAATCCTCAGATGTGCCACTCCATTGCTGACTCCATAGCACGCTCGGTTCCACGGCCAGACGGTGCCGTTATGCATGCAGAGCGCTGAAAGCAAGGGTATTTCGCCACGCGCCAAAAGCTGCATCGGATCGTCGTCCGCGCGCGTGATCATGATCGGTCGAAAACGTGCAATTTGATCATGCAGCAACTCGATGACGGAATGACTTAACCATTTTTCGCCAAAGCCCACGCGGGTTGGTTGGCTGCGCGCGAGCTGGGTTCGCGAGCGGGCGTCGGCCGAATGTTGGAAGAGTGCCAGGCGGGTCTCTTGCCATAAACGGCGTCCAAACAGAAGTGGGGAGTTGACAGCCGCCGCCAACACCGGGGCGGTGATAGCTTGCGCAGTGTTGTAAGTGACCACAAATTCCGAAGGGTTAACTTGAAAATGAACCTGAAAGCTGGTGTTGCAAGCCTCCATCATCATGTTGTCGTGCGTAAGTTGTAGTTCATCCAACCCTTTGATCTGGATCGAGAAAGGTCCGCCTCGGAGCTGCGTGACTGAGCGGTTCAGCTCATGATAGCGCGGCATCGGTGTCAGATTTGCGAGTGTAAGATCTGAGACTTTCAGGGTTGGGAGAATTCCGGCGAGTAATATATCGGCCTCTAACTCGGTTGCTGCCAAGCCTGCCTTGGTTAAGACCTCCTTCAACTCTTCATGCATCAGGTGGAAGCAGCGTCCGGTCAATTCAAGCGGTGTGAGGTTGGCCTCCAGATTGAAGCGGGCCATCTCAGTTGTCAGCCGGTTATCGCCGGCACGCTCCAGGATTTCAAGGGCGAGGGGCGCCGGCCGCAGGTTCCGATCTACGATAAACATCTCCTGCTCGGCGCCAATCCGGTGCATACCGCTCTCAATGCAGCCATGCTCCAACATGAACGCGAGCGCTCGCAGATCGGCCAGCAAAGCCTGCGTGAATTCCTGCAGCTTCCGCTCGTCAAGCTCTTGTTCGACGTAATGCACTCCCATATAGATCCTTAAGATGTTATCTGAGAGCAGCAAGTTCGAGGCCACTTCACCAACCACGACCAGTGAGAGTTTGTGCAAGACCTTACTAAAATTTAAATCAGAGCGCCGGCTCCACCGTGGGTTTACCCTGCGCAATATTCCGAAGCCGGCAAACAAACCTGCGCGATATTACCCAGAGTGTATGGCGTCTGAACTTGTATGGAATTGTTGAAATCTTGGCGTTTTAGGAGCTACAAAGGCATCACCTGACCGCTCAAAGCCTTTAGCGAAAATGATTGCGGCGCGACAGCAAACACAGAACAGGCCCCCGTAGTTGCCGGGTCCAACTCTGCCTCAAGTCGACCTCCGAAGCCCCAATTCTATAGATGGCGACTGGCTTCTACATTCGTCCTTTAATTGGTAGAGTTGAGCATCTCAGAAACGACCGGGTCCGTGCCACCAGCGCAGCTGTGCTGCCCGTCTGGGGACCCCGTTCGTCTCCTGGTTCTGATTTCGAACTGGCTGAGAGGAAGGTGACCGATGAATAAGAAACGGGTGTTAATCCTATGTACCGGCAATTCCGCGCGCAGCCAGATGGCGGAAGGTTTATTGCGCCAGGACGCCGGCGATCGTTTCGAGGTGTTTAGCGCCGGGGTTGAACCGACCCGGTTGCGGCCACTGGCAATCGAAGCAATGCGTGAGGTGGGGATAGATATCTCCGGACAGCGTTCAAAGTCAGTGGATGAATACTCGGGCGAAGAGTTTGATTACGTCATCACCGTCTGCGACAACGCCAACGAGCGTTGTCCTGTTTTTCCCGGCAAGACAAAACGAATCCATTGGAGCTTTGCAGATCCGGCCGCTGCCACCGGTGATAAAGCGGCACAACTCGCCGTCTTCCGGCGAGTGCGCGATCAAATCAGGCGACAGCTGAGTGAGTGGACTTCAGAACTTAAGGAAGCTGGTAGCCAACCAGCGGGGCAAGCCCACCTTCCT
>DASWDX010000508.1:0-4185 GCA_036395055.1 Pyrinomonadaceae bacterium
TGTCCGGCGAAATCGTGCTGGCCGCTGTCAGATAGTTTTTTGCGTATTGATCGGGCAAGCCTGCTGACGAATCTTCGCCTGCTGCTTCCGGTTCGTCATCCGCAGCAAGAGCAGAAAGACCGCAGCCTATGATTATGGCCACGGTAAAAAATAATTTCATTGGTGGTTTGTCCCTTGGTCGTTAGGTAGTCGGCGCATCTTCAGTATTTCGAGACGCGGCCCCTTCGGCCCGTCGCTCAGCCGCAGACGTTCGTTAACCGCGAATATCGTTTCGCCCCTGTGTTCACCCGCTCCAGAGTTAATCTCTGACGCATCCAGATCGATCACGCCGTCATCACCAACTTTATTGATATGAAGAGAAAGGCTCCCAGCGACCTCCGGGTCGAACCGTTTTTTGACAAAGGCGTAAGTTTTCTTTTCGATCGCTTTTTTCAGGTCCACCGCGCCAGTAAACTTCGGCCCCGGATTAATCTTTCCCGCCACACAGGCGCTGGACGCCCATTTGTCATCCCAGAGCTCCACAAACTTCAGCGAGTCGGGGGACCACCTGACGATGCATTGCCGATGATTGTAACGCCGACTGGTTCCGAAATAATTGCAGCCTGTTTCCCCGAGAATCTTTTGACTCGCAAGGTCAACAACGTAGTTGCGCAAACCCTCCTCACCTTCCGTCAGCCCCTGATCCATTCTCTGGAGAAAGTCTTTCCAATCAACGTCTTTTCGGGCAAATCCCAGCGCAATGGCGTAGCGGCCATCCGGCGAAACGCTCCGATGGATGACGCGAAACTTATCTGAATCGCCCTGAACGTTGGCGAACGGGTCGAAAAATTGAGGCGGACCGGCTTTCCTTAGAGAGGCGGCGAGTTCGTGCGGTTCCCCACTTAAAAATTCCTCGGCGTCGCTATCGCTTTTGTTCTGCTTGGAAGGATCGAGGACCGTATTCGGCAGATGGACGGTGTCGGTCGGTTCGCCTGGCTTGAAACGCGCGCTCTTTCTCAATTCGCGAATTAGCTGGTGGTTACCTTCCTCGGTTTCGCCGAAATATTTTCGGGATTCCTCCACTTGCGTGCCGCCGTCGGGCGATGGCGTTTCCTTGCGCGTGAGCATGAACAGTCCTCTCCAGCCAAAGTCACTATCCAAATCGTGCGGGATGTATTCCGTGAGCTCGCGTCCAGAGGCATCGTTACGTTCGACTGCGGCCTTGATCAGGTCCTCGGCGCCGTTGTACCATTCCTGCCTAATTGTCGTTACGCCGCCGGACTCGTCTTTGCTGGTGTAACCAATCGAGCGTGCCAGTTGGTCTTCGACTTGACTATAACGCGCAGCTAACATTTTCACCTGCTCCTCCACGGAGAGCGCGCCTGATGCATTGCACGCGATTGCGACAATTCCAATAACCCCTGAGAGACGAATGAGAGTGTTTCCTTTGATCGCTATTTATGAGTTGCTTCGTCGAGCAGCTTGGTTGCTTCGTCGAGGTTAGCTCTGGTCGCAACCTTTTCTAATCCGCGGTTCAGTTCTTCCTTGGAAGCTGCGCCGAGACGAATGGAAGTCTGGAAGTCATCGATCGCGTGTTGCAGATCGGCAATTCGCGATTGTCGATCTTTGGAAGCCTTTGCCCGGTGAAGGTACAACATGCCGCGATTGTGGTACACGAACGGCGTAAAACGACCTTTCAGGTCAATAGCTTGCGCATACAACTTCAACGCATCGTCGTATTTTCCGGCTGTTTCTAGCTTGCCGGCTTTCATCGCCAGCTTCATATCCTCTGGATAAGCTGACTCTGCCTCTGCCCCGGGGTTGGGCGCACCTTGCTTCTTCGGCCCATCCGCATTTCGGATGGCAGGTCCGACATGCATATGTCGATCTTTCGTGATTGTTACTTTCTGGGTAGCTCCATCGGGGTAATGGAGTGTGATCCTTGAATCAGGATCGCCTTCCCACGTCGCGATTTCCTTTCCGTTTCTCAAGATGACGTGACGCGGTGACCTCTTAATTTCGAGATCGAGTTTGTTCGGGCTTCCTATCTTCGCCGGCGGAGCGTTTTCGGGGCTGATGTTAACATGCAGGTCCACTGGCCAGCCTGGGTGTGGAGGAGCGGACAAATGCAAATCGCGCAACTTCTCTCCCACACAGGCCGCGGCCGGTTGATCCGGAGAAGCGAACACCTGTTCCACGTTCCCGTTAGCCGCAAAAACAAAAACAACATCAAACACGACTCGCGGCCCGGAATTTTTTGTGCACTCGCCAACAATCTCACTCAGTCGCGGCACAACCGCCGCTGAGAATTCAACGTCGTAAACCTTTCCCGGGTCGGTATCAGTAAGGCGCTTAGCTTCGGCGTAAGCTTGCGCGAACGTGGTGAAGCGACTTGGGCTCGCCGCCGGCGTCGCTTCCAAGGCGAGAGCTTGAATAGAAAGAAGGGCCAAAGTGAGGCAGAGGCTTATTAATTTCATAGCGTCGCCGGCCAAATCGCGCAGCCATCGATTTTTGAAATCGCAGCAACAAGGCGATTCATTCCTAACAGGATTACGGGGGACTGGCTCATTTGAAGAAAAATCGCATTGCTTTCGTTTAAGATTTTGCTCTATGCTAACGAACAAAGGCGAGATAAAAAAGCATGGAATCGATATGTGCGGAGCACCGAAGAACCACTTTTGGTATGAGGATTTTCGGCCGCCAGCAGAAAGAGACTGGATTCACTGCGCGGGAAGAAGCAAAGCAGCACCTGCCATGATATGAAAAAATTTCACTGCTCGCGATCCGTCTTTGCGCCGTCTATGAACAGCGGAAACAAGATCGCTAACCGATTTTGTTCATTCCTCTAATGAGACCTGGTTATCTGCTAGCGAGTTTTGCCGCGTTTGCGTTGTTCCATTCGACCGCGAATGCATTCCAAGAGTGCATGGCGACGCTTAAAGATCCGCAAGGCTCGGTCGAGGCGTCTTGTGATGGAGATACAAAGGCCGCATTGAAGGCGGGCGAACATTTCCTGGTCGAGCGTATGCCCGACGGTTGGAGCGTTTACTTGAGTTCGGCTGCCAGGGATTCTGTGACAGACGGCATAGACCGCGACCAGAGCGATGAATAGAAAACTGAATCACGCCCTCGTGAGCCTGGGGCTTATGTATTCTGCGACGGCTTGGTCGCAGGAAGCAACCATGGCTACGATCAATGGTCAGGATGAATACCAGCTGTCGGGCCGCACCGAGTGCGGCGGTGAAGCAACTTCGACCATAAAGCCAGGTGAACGATTCATCGCACGTGAATTATCTGACGGCGAAAAGGACTGGGAGGTCTATCTCAAGTCGGGAATCAGCGGCACCATCCCTCGTAATAGGATTCGTGTCCTGCCCGATGAGCCGCTGGCAAAACTCAACTTCGCGACCTGCAAGAAAAAATGGCGAAAATTGCAGTCTAGACGGATCAAAATGACCGACGATGTCGCCTCTTCGGCGGCAAAGTATTATGGCGTGCCAAACTATTATAAGACTCTAGTGCAAGCCAGTGAAGGCGATGCAAAAGCATTCGGGCAACTTAGTTCTCTCGACATGGACGGAGTTGCCGGCGAAGGGCATGAATGGAATACTTGGGTACTTCTTCATGTCGCCGGCGATGACACTTTCGCCAAGCTGCTCGCCGGGCAGTCTTCCAAGGTTCGGGAAGGATACGCGGCATTTTTTTCCCGATTTTCAACCGAACCAATTTCAAACCCGAAGCCGTACATTAAACTACGTTTCCCCAAAACCTACGCGATCCTTTACGGCAGATAAGAGTCGTGCATGAGAATACTACGGGTTCTCGGGTCTCTTCCGATTAGCAGTTGTCTCACCTTAATCCTTTGAGCGATTTGTTGGGCATCGCAATTTCAATGCTCAGTTTCTCAGCAAACGATCAACAATCGATTGGGCCTGCTTCTTAAGGGAAGCGAAGAATTTTTGATTCTTTGCCTCTCTGTCGTAACAGCGCTGGTATGCCTCGAATCCTTGCTGCTCATATTGAACGCCTTCATCGAACGCCTTTTCGTTGGTCAAGCCCGAGGATTCTGACTTCTTCCTCGCAAACCTTTCCCACTCGCTTCTACACTGCGGAATTTCTGTGATCTCAGTTGCCGCTGGCGACTGGACTGCGAGTATTCGATTTCCCTTCGTAACGAACACAAAGATATCTTTTGGAATGAAGGGG
>DASWDX010000509.1:0-3803 GCA_036395055.1 Pyrinomonadaceae bacterium
TGCCGCTCGGTATTTTGGTGATTTGGTTGTCACGATCCATGAGATACGGCGGGAACTGGATTTTGTTTACCGCAGCGGTAATACTCTTCTCTGTTGGCATGCTGATCCAATATCGGCTTTACAGCGACCCGGAGTATAACGCCCGTAACAAGGCCGAGGCTCGACAGGCCAAGATGGAAGCCCTGCGCACTCGCTACATTATTGAAAACTACGATCCAGTGAAGAAACAGCTGATGGGTCTGCCGCCAACTCCTGCCCAGGCCATCGACGTCAATCAACTACCAAGGGTCTACTCAAATTACACGTTGGGCCAGGCGCTGACCTCGAGTTACACATGGATTCCGATCTTCTCGTTTGTCGCTTTTGGTCTGGCCTACTCTTTCTGCGTGCGTGATGGCTTTTTGCTTTGGATTCAGCGAAACAGTTTCATAATTGTGCTTTTGACTCTGATTCCCCTGGCAGCTGCTGTCGTAACGTCAAGCGCCGGTAAAGCGCTTGGCAACATGACGCCCTGGGAACCCTCGAAGATTCCCTTCCTCCTGGGCTTCGCTGGAATACTTACGGTACGTTACAAAGACCTTGCCGAGACCTACTGGGGCATTCCGCGCGCGCGTGACATCGTTCCGCTGCTGGTTATGGCGATGTTGCCGTTCGTGCCGTTCTTTGCCTTGAAAGACTTCGGGCAGATGCTCATCTTCAGCGGAGCGTACACTACACTTTATCTCGTCGCCGTGCGGCGCTGGCCGCAGCTGCTCTTGTTTGTCGGTTCGGTGCTCCTCGTCATCAGCATTTTAGTCGTCGGGGCTTTACCAAGAGACGTGCAGGAGAAGGTACCGCTCTTGCCGACCGTTGCGAAACCAATTCAGGCAATGCTGCCGGCTCGCATTCAGCAGCGCTTTCATTTGTGGCTCGACGGTTTCGATCCGCCGTCACCCGAAGTATCGTGGTGGAAGAAAGATTTCCAGGAGGCGGTCAATAAGGATCCAAAACTAAAGGAACTCGCCGAGCAGAGTCCCGCCATGCAGAAGATCGTTAACGTCGATGTATGGTTCGACAAGCTTGCGTTTCAGCCTGCGCAGGCTATCTTCGGGATCGCCTCCGGAAAAAACACGGGCAGAGGCTTTGGCCTTGGTTATCCCGAGGTGATCCCCATTGCCGATTCCGATTATGTCTACGCTGCAATCTCGGAAGAAGAGGGCTTGGTGGGCGGAGCGGTAGTGATTCTGGCGATAATAATCCTGGTCACTGCGGGAGTTCGTACTTCGCTCGACGCGCGTGATATGTTTACCAAACTATGTGCCGCCGGCCTGACAGCCTTCGTCGGCTTTCAGGCGCTCGTCAACATGGGAGGCATTTTGCGAGCCCTGCCGATGACCGGAATCACTTTGCCATTCGTGAGCCATGGCGGCTTTAGCCTTGTTACCAGCTTTGCCATGTTAGGAATGCTGATGGCCTTTTCCCACCGCAACGCGCGCGATCGCGTGCTTGCCAAGGGACCAGGTGGCCAACCGCACTCGTCATTGAAACTGGAGGCGGTCGAATGAAGCAGCCGGATATCCAATCAACGAATCACTCAGAACAGAGCCCATCGATTGACTCCGCGGCGGTAACTGATCGAGGGCTGAACCAAAAGCGTCCTCTCAACGAAGACTCCTTTCTTGCCGATAGCGAACGCGGAATCTTTTCAGTTGCTGATGGCGTTGGTGGCGCAGAGGCGGGAGAGGTAGCGTCGCAGACAGCTATCGAGGTGCTCGATGAAGCCTTTCGTCACCGGGTGGAAGGCGCCGACATCGAAGACCTGATGGAGCTCGCCATTCAGCGTGCGAATGCATCGATTCATCAAATGGCGCAGGAACATGCGAAGTTTGCAATGATGGCCACTACTATCGTCGGCCTCCATCTCAAAGGCAACATCGCGACCATCGGCCACGTCGGCGATTCGCGTTTGTATCGCTTGACGCCTGCCGGCCAATTATTGCGGGAAACAGAAGATCACTCCGTCGTGGAAGAAGAAGTACGTGCCGGGCGCATGACCGCGGAGCAGGCCGCAAACCATCCCAGCAAAAACGTTATCAGCCGCGCGCTTGGCGCTGACAACGACGTTGAAGTTGACATGAAGGTGATTGAGGTTGACGACGGCACAGAGTTCCTCCTTTGCACGGATGGCATTACGCGGCACATTCCGGATCATGAGTTAAGGCAGTTGCTGATTACTTACAATGATCTTCCCACGGTCTGCGGCGAATTGAAGCGGCTCTGTTATGAGCGCGGCGCGGAAGACAACCTCACCGCCGTTGTGGTGCGCGTAGGCCCGTCGATTTCCGCGAAGGAGCGTATGGAGGATGCAGAGAAGACAATTTCACCGGAGACAATACCCGGCGTCGTCGCTGCTAATGGGCGGGAGGTTCAGCAAACAATGCCCGGCGGGGGTTCAGATCCGGCGGGAACTCTTGTCCCACCTTCGCGCAAAGCCTTTCCGGCCCCTGATTCTCAAGCCGCCGGTGTTGAGTCATTTGTGTCTCAGGAGGTGGCAAACTCAAACGCGATTGAAGGGCGCCTGGATGTTGCGGCCCCGCGGCGCCAGAGGAGCGGCGTCGAAAGAACTATGACGCGGCTCTTCATGTTTGTTTTGTTTATAGGTGTGCTCGCGGTGGCATTTTATGCGGGCCGCAAATACAAAGGCTCCACCCCTTATCTCGATCAAGGCGATCCTTCGATTGCAGAACCCTCCCGCGAATTGGCAGGCGCACCCGCCGCCGGAGACGATCCGCTCTTGAAGTTTGAAAGAGGCCGGCGCGAAGTTGATAATGATCCCAATGCATGGTTGACATCTCAATTGAAGAACGAATTATCCCGGCAGGGAATACAGAATGCTTTGGAGTCGACCGATGCAGAGTTTCTCTACCTATACGGTCGCGCCTCGTTGCTGGTCGGGGACAACGAAGAAGCGTCCAGGGCGTTCGAAGCAGTTCTTGCCAGAGCCAACCTCGTATCGCCTCAGGAAACCGCTACTCTCAAAAAGGAAGCAACACTTGGACTGGCCGCGGTCGCGTTGAAGTCCGAAAAGGAAAGGCCGGCAGCCCAGTCACATTTTGAAGAGATGATTAGCAAGCCGTCGTCCTCCGCTTCCCCTTGATCTGCCGTCTCCCCGTAATCCGTGGTCCTGATCATTTACGAACAGCGTTCTACGAACAGCGCCAGTCTCGAAATGTGTATCGGGGAAATGTTAAGCGCGAACTGATGCCGGAACTCAAGCTACAACAAAGCAGGCTCGACGGTCGCTTTGACATTATTGAATGTCTCGGCCGCGGCAGCTATGCGGAGATTTATGTTGCGAGCGACAACGCAGCCGCGGAAGGCGCTCCCGAAACAGTTGTTATCAAAGCGCTCAATATGTTTTTGCAGGATACTCCGGACCGGGAGCTCGAACACACGCTTATTGCCAACTTCCAAAACGAAGCGGTTGCCCTCGATCGCGTGCGACATCCAAACATCATCAGCCGTCTTGGCCACGGGACTGCTATCGATCTTGCCGGGACCACTTTTCATTACATCGTGCTCGAGTATCTTTCCGGCGGCGACATGGCCGCCCTTTCGCGTCACCATCCTTTAACGATCGACAAGACTCTTTTTTATCTAGAGCAGGTCTGTTCCGGGCTCGCCCACGCGCACAAATGTGGCGTGATTCATCGCGATATCAAGCCTCAGAATTTACTACTGACTGCCGACCGCCGGGTCGTAAAAATTGCTGACTTCGGCGTGGCACGTTTTGAAGCTTCCGAGGGCGCGATCACCCGCGTTGG
>DASWDX010000510.1:0-12531 GCA_036395055.1 Pyrinomonadaceae bacterium
TGCTTTTCTCCGGCGCGATCTTTCTGGCGACCGGCATCGGCAAAGAATTCATGCCCCCGTTGAATGAAGGCGATTTGATGTTTATGCCGGTTACCGATCCGGCGATCTCGATTGATGAGGCGCTCAAAATTACAAGCAGGCAAGACGAGATCCTGAAGGGCTTTCCGGAAGTCGAATCGGCCGTAGGCAAAGCCGGACGCGCGGAAACTTCAACTGATCCGTCTCCGATAAACATGACGGAGACCGTAGTGCACTTGAAACCACTTGAACAGTGGCGCGCAGGTATGACGCGTGAATCCCTGATCGCGGAGATGGACGAGAAGTTGCGTTTTCCTGGCGTGACGAACATCTGGACGCAGCCGATCAAAAACCGGATCGATATGTTATCCACGGGTATTCGATCGCAGGTCGGCATCAAGATATTCGGCAACGATCTGAAGACACTGGAAGAACTTTCGCGCCGCATAGCTGAGACCGTGCTCAGCGTACCCGGAGCCAGGGATGTTTACGCCGAACAGATCAGCGGTGCGCCTTACATCGACATCAAGATCAATCGGACGGCTGCGGCGCGTTATGGCATTGACGCGAAAGTGATCGAGGACGCTATCGAGAAAGGCATCGGCGAAACTAATCTCTCGGTCACGATCGAAGGTCGCCGTCGCTTTCCCGTGCGCGTGCGCTATGCGCAGGAATTTCGCGGCAGTGCGCAAGCATTGGGTCAGCTTCCAATCACGTCGCCGACCGGAGCGCCAATTCCGCTGGCGCAACTCGCCGACATCAGCGAAGTGGAGGGTCCCACGATGATTTCCAGCGAGAACGGTCTGCTGCGAGGAACCGTGCTGCTAAACGCGCGCGGGCGCGACGTTGGTGGTTTCGTTGACGAAGCAAAGAATGTGATCACGCGACAAGTACAACTGCCTGCCGGCTATTACATCGAGTGGAGCGGCGAGTACGAAAACCAGCAGCGCGCGCGCAGCCGTCTGCTGATAGTTGTGCCAATCGTGCTCGTCATTATCTTCGGGCTGCTTTACATCACTTATCACTCGGCACTGGAAGCGGCGCACGTGCTGCTCGCCGTGCCTTTCGCGCTGACCGGCGGCGTCTACCTGCTCTGGCTTTTGAATTACAACTTTTCGGTTGCGGTCTGGGTGGGCTTCATTGCGTTGTTTGGAACCGCAGTGCAGACCGCAGTCGTGATGGTCATCTATCTGGAAGAAGCTGTGGAGCGCAAACGACGCGAGCTTGGTCAACTAACTCGCGCTTCACTAATGGAAGCAGTCACCGAAGGGGCTTTACTGCGATTGCGACCAAAAGTCATGACAGTCTCAACAGTCGTAGCGTCATTGCTGCCGATTATGTGGAGCACAAGTTCTGGCGCGGAGGTGATGAAGCCACTGGCGACTCCGGTGCTCGGCGGCATGGTATCCAGCCTGCTGCACGTTCTGATCGTGACGCCCGTGATCTTTTTCTGGCTGCGCGAGCGCGAATTGAGGAAGCAGGGAAGCGCATAGGTTTAATTCGATGGCAAGAACCAACCACAAGGTGAGTTGCAGGTCTCAACGAGCCTGCGAAGCAGGCGGCAGAATAGTAGCCCCGGGCGTAAGCCCGGGGATCGAGCCCATTCTTATCTTCGAGCCCTCGAAGAGGGCGGCAGAAATTCTTTATTACGCTCCGACATCCGGGATTAATAACAACCACGCGACGGTCTGTCACCCCTTCGGGGCTCGTCACGATTTTTATGCATGGTACCCCGGGCTTACGCCCGGGGCTACATTCTGCCGGCCGCTTCGCGGGCTCTTTGTCGCGGTCATCTTGAGCCTCTTCTTTGCAATGAGCGTGAAGGTTCCGGCCCAGATCAACGCTTCTTCGGCCCCGACTCCGAACGCGCCTCCGGCTCCAAGTCGGAATACAACTCAGAATCCAACCTTATCGCGCTATCTCGATCAAGCGAACGGCCTGACTGCAAGCGATGCGGCTGCCTATGCGCTTGCACACAACGGTGAACTCGAAGCAGCGCGAAAGGAGCTCGATGCTGCTCGCGCGATGGTAAAGCAGGCACGTCTGCGGGCAAATCCAAAGCTCGATGTTGACGGCACGCGACAGATCAACGGCAAAGACAATAGCGTGATGGCCAATGCGATGTTGCCTCTGGAACTCGGAGGTCGGCGGTCGTCGCGCGTTGCGGTCGCGGAGCGAGAAGTCGAAGTACGCGAGCGGGAAGTCGCCAACCGCGAGCGCACCCTGGCTGCTGAAGTGCGCGTGAAGTTTGGCGAGGGCATGGCCCAGGCGGTAAAGCTTTCATTCACCGATGAACTCGTCGAAGCGAATCAGCAGAGTTTTAACTTAGTTGCCGTACGAGTCATGGAGGGCGCGGCGCCGCCATTGGAACAGAACATGGCCCTGGTGGAACTGAATCGGCTGCGCTCGATCCGGGAAAGCGCCGAAGGAAAGCTGGAAGTGCTGATGCTTGAGTTGAGGAATTTGATCGGTCTGAAACCAGAAGAGCCCTTGCGCCTGCGTGGCAATTTCACGAATTTGATCGATCAATTGCCGCCGCTTGCCGATGCTACCGAACGCGCTCTGCACGAGCGACCGGATTTACAGGCTTTTCACGCGGCTGAAAATCTGGCTGCGGCGCGCATTGAACAAGCGCAGGCAGAAGGCCGGCTTGACGCGAGTATCTCAGCCGGTTATGAGCGGATGAATTCGAGCTTCCCGGTTTTCGGAATTAATGATAAGGGGCAGTTGCAGCCCGTCCAGGATGTGTTTCACTTCTTCAAGTTTGGTGTCTCACTCGATCTACCGGTGCGCAACAAGAATCAGGGTGCGATCGAAGCGGCCGTTGCGGAATCAGAGGCAGTAAAGCAACGGCGCGAGTTCGCAGAGTTGACTGTTCGCCGTGAGGTTGCGGCCGCTTATGCGCAGTATGATCGCGCTGTGCGTGCGATGGAGATCTTTCGTCTTGGGGTGCGTGATCCGGCAAAGGCCAATCTCGACGTCGTCAGGCAGACCTATGAGCTTGGTTCTAAAACTTTGATCGATTACATCGGCGAGCAACGCCGTTTCATCGAGCTGGAAAATGATTTTATTGATGCCGAGTTGGCAGTTTACAACGCGCGTGTAGAGATCTTGCGCGCCACGGCTTCAGCGGAGTTGATAAAGTGATGAACGATAAAAATGGCAAAGAGCTTAAAAAGAGTAACGAGCCGTTAGCTGCTCAAGGCGAGAGCAGCACTGGGCAAGCCCCAACGAGAAAGAGGGCCGCAGTCGTTGCGATGGTGGGGATAGTAGCGATTGCGGCAGTGGTAGTCTTCGCTTGGTTGTTGTGGCCGAGTAAGACCGGTAAGCCAGTTCCAGCTCCTCGATCCGTTTCCTTCGGAGAATCAGCTAGTCCACAGACTGCGACTGGCGAACGGGTCCTAACGCTGTCAACCGAACAGGTACAGAGCGCCGGCTTGAAGATTGAGATTGTCGGTGAAGGGCCTTCTACGGAGGCTGCGGGTCAAATGACTACGGGAGTGATTCAAGCGAACTCTTACAAGGAAACTCCGGTGGTTTCACTGGTAGGCGGTATTGTTCGGAGCGTCGGCGCGGAGTTGGGACAAAACATTAGGCGCGGGCAAAGCGTCGCCGTGGTGTTCAGCAATGAACTTGCTGATGCTCAAGCGCGTTATCTTGCGGCGGTGGCTGCGCTCGACGAACACCATCGCCATCACCTGCGCACGATTAAACTGGTGGAGATCGGAGCTGCGAGTCGTCAGGAACTGGAAACGGCGACTACAGAATACCGCGAGTCTGAAACGAATGTTGCCAACCTGCGGCAGAAGCTCTTGCTGCTGGGATTTTCATCACCAAGGATCGCTGCACTCAACTCCACTTCGCAAATTAGTTCTGAAGTCAGTGTACCTGCACCATCCTCAGGCACGTTGACAAGTCGCTCAGTAAATCCCGGCGAAGTGATCGCAGCCAACAAAGAGTTGATGCGCGTGACCGACCTTTCCAGCATCTGGGTTGTGGGGCAAGTTTATGAAAAAGATCTTGCGACGGTTCGGGTCGGGAGTGGTGCAAACATCACGTCGGATGCTTATCCGGGCCGTCTCTTTCGCGGTCGCGTTTCTTACGTAGATCCCCGGGTCGATCCGGCTACGCGGACAGCGCAAGTCCGTATCGAGCTGGCGAATCCGGGCCAGATACTTAAGATTGGCATGTACGTGAACGTAGCTTTTGCTGGTCTGGGCGCTGCCGAAAAGACTCTGCCGTTCATTCCCAGGGATGCGGTGCAAACCATTGGCAATCAGCAGTTTGTTTTCGTCGCAACGGATAAGGAAGATCAGTTCGTTTTACGAGCCGTGCGACTAGGATCGGAGAGCAATGGGCTTTATCCCGTACTCGAAGGATTAAACGTCGGCGATCGAATCGTTACTCAAGGAAGCTTTCTGTTACGCGCTGAATGGCTGAAACAACACCCCGCTCAGTAAAGGTCAGGGCGAGCCACAGCCAAAAATTTCTCAGACGAAACCTTAGTGGTAATGGTGTCTATCGCGGTCCACATTCCAATCAGCCCTTTGCCGCGTTAGTCTTATCGAGCGCGGCGCGGATGCCGCGGGCTAACTTTAGTGCGTCGTCATTCGCCCAGAAGTGCATAAAGAACAGCCGTGGTGATTCAACGAGCATGTGGCCGTGGAGAGCTGTCATCTCGATGCCGTTATCGCGCAAGGTGCGGATCACTGGATTGACCTCGCTGGCGATCAGAACGAAGTCTCCGGTGATAGCTGCTTTACCTCCTCCTGTCGGCTGAAAATTGATGGCATGCGCGACGCCCATCGAAGGAGGAATCTCCATATCGTTGTCCATTATCTTTTCAGCGCGCGCAATCGAGAATTGATATACCCCGCCGTTAACCTTGCCACTGTGGCTCATTATTTGATCAATTTGCTTCGTATCAATTCCCAGGTCCTGACTCTGACTAACAGCAGCGGGCGCAGCAAACGGAGTCTTGCTAAGCGCGAGCGCATCATGAATCGCTTTAGCAATCCTCACTGCGTCGCCCATTGCGCTGATGTGCATGTACATGACGCGCGGCGATTCATGAAGTACGTGGTTGTGAAGCGCCGTCTGCTCGACTCCACCTTGCTGAAGCTTACTCAGCACCGGCGTTACTTCGTCTTCCGTGAGTACCAGATCCCCCATCACCATCGTCATGTTGCCGGCTTTCTTGAAAGCGACCCATGAGCCCAGCGCAAGTGGCGCCTTAACCTGCACGCCGCCCACGGTGACCTGTAAATCACTGCGCGGTAAACTGACTTTGTACACCTCTCCCGGCTGCACAGAGCCGCTCTTGCCCAAGGCCTGCTCCACCGGCGTCCAATCCGTTGCTGTCGCTTGTCGCGGATTGTTCGACTGATTCTGCGTCGCAGAGCAAGCCACCAGCACGAATAAGGTTGTTGCCACAGACGCAGCGACGTTCAAAAAGATCTTTCTTGTCCGGCGCGCCAGGAATATCTGGACTGATTCTTGCCGAACGATTGCTCGATCTCTTTTCATTTCATCCTGCCTTTCTAATCCCGATCTGAGGCCCTCTGCTCCACCATAGGCGGGCCGGTTCAAATATTCACAGCCGCAAGTTTACTGGTTCTCTCCTGGGATGTTCATGCTCTTCTCCTCAGGCGGAATCCGTTCGATGGATCAGTTGAGTGGTCCGTTCCTCCCTCAACGAAGAAACGGACCATCAACCTTTGCGACGATCAAACGGCAGTGGCGCTAACGCTTGATTGCTCTTCCTTAAAAAATGCCAGGAGATCCGTGTTGATCTGGTCCTTGAGGGTCGCAGGCATGCCGTGCGGTGCGCCCTTGTAGATCTTCAGCGTGGCAGCGTTGATAATTTTGGACGAGAGTAGAGCCGAGTCGGCGATCGGCACGATCTGGTCGTCGTCTCCATGAAGAATCAGCGTCGGCACGTCGAACTTCTTGAGATCCTCGTTGAGATCCGTCTCTGAGAACACCTTGATGCAGTCGTAGACAGCGTTGAAACCGGCCTGCATCCCTTGCAGCCAGAAAGAGTCGCGCAGGCCTTGCGACACTTTCGCGCCGGCGCGGTTGGCACCGTAGAACGGGCCGCTGAGATCTTTGAAGAACTGCGAGCGATCGGCTAGAACGCCGGCCCGGATTTGGTCAAAGGCCTCGATGGGCAAGCCGCCGGGATTCGCAGGCGTCTTCAGCATCAGCGGCGGGATCGCGCTAATGAGTACAGCCTTTGCCACGCGCTTCGTGCCGTACCGGCCGATGTAGCGCGCCACTTCGCCGCCTCCTGTCGAGTGACCCACGTGAATCGCGTTTGTCAGATCCAACGTCTCGACCAGCGTGGCCAGGTCGTCGGCGTAGGTATCCATGTCGTTGCCATTCCAGGGTTGACTCGAGCGGCCGTGGCCGCGGCGGTCATGTGCGATGCAGCGATAGCCGCGTCCAGCCAGAAATATCATCTGGTCTTCCCAGGCGTCCGCGCTCAGGGGCCAACCATGACTGAAAACTACTGGCTGTCCCGAGCCCCAATCCTTGTAATAGATCTCAGTGCCATCTTTGGTCGTAATCGTCGTCATAGAACTCTCCTTTTTATGTTGTGCCACATGGTGCTTTGGATTTTGGATTTGTGCTTCCTCATTATGGGATCTTCAAATCTGCTCCGCGTTTGCTTGTTGAAGCTGCGCTCGAACCGACGCTGCGATCGCAAATTCCTCGCGCGTTTGCGGCTCGCCTTCTATCGCGTCGAATGCCGCCCCGGATCAAGCGATTTTTTCAGCGAAATCCTATCGAATGTTTCCGGCGCGCTCAGTTCTAAAGTACCGGCTGTGTGTTAATCTTCCGCGTTATTAATGCCAGGAGCAACCCGTCTGATCTGTAACGCACGGATAACGAGTTGATTTAGGGGTTCACGAAACAAAGCGCCGCAGGCGGAACATGACCAAACTCAGTGACAAAATAAAGACGGCCATAGATGAAAGCCGCATGCTGATCCTCGGGACGCAGATCCTTTTGGGATTTCAGTATCGGGCTTTTTTTGAGAAGGGCTTTGAAGAAATTCCACGAGTTTCACGATACCTGAAACTGGCGGGCCTCGCAGTTTTATTGTTGGCCGTCGCTTTAATCATGTGGCCCAGCGCCTATCATCGCATCGTCTGGAAGGGGAATGACGCGGAAGACGTTCATGAATTTGCTACAAGGGTCATGGATGTTGCGTTGTTGCCGGTAGCCATTGCGCTCACCCTGGATTTTTATGTGCTAACCGCGAAGGTGTGGGGTGTGTGTGGCGGCATCCTAATGGCCGCAGTGATCGGCGCGATAGCACTTCTCTTCTGGTTTGGTTACGGTCTTATCGATCGCACTCGTAAACGCCGGTACCTCTCGAAACGTAAGGAAAACTCAAAGGAAGCGCAGGAGGATCGCGGCATGTCAAAGACGTCGATTCACAATAAAGTAGAACAAGTACTTACCGAAGCTCGTGTGGTTTTGCCAGGAGCGCAGGCGCTGCTGGGGTTTCAATTTGCAACCATCCTGCTCGAAGCGTTTGACAAGTTGCCGCTCTCTTCGAAAAACGTTCACCTCATTAGCCTCGCGCTGATGGGCGTCAGCGTGATCTTTTTGATGACTCCCGCTGCTTATCACCGAATAGTGGAAAGGGGGGAAGACACCGAACATTTTCATAGTGTCGCCAGCCGACTCTTGCTGGCCTCGATGATCACTCTCCCGATCGGAATTTGCGGAGACTTGTTTGTAGTAATGCGAAAAGTAACCGACGCCGTGTCAGCGTCGGTAGCCGTTAGTCTGATCGCGCTCGCAATCTTTTATGGACTTTGGTTTGGCTTCACTATCTATCGCCGGAGCACTCACACTTAGATATCCGTCACTAACTCTTTCGCTCTGCCCTACTCGCATGAAATCGGAACATTTCTGTTCGGTTCCGTACCAGTAGCACACACCAATTTCTAACGGCTGTTAGGGAAACAAACCGCCGAAAAATCACGGCAGGGCTGCCTCACCATCTCCCTCCTTTTATCCTGTCTAATCAATGGCGGTTCTATAGGCAAAAGGTATACGAGTCGATGGCTTCTTCGTTGTTTCCATTTACCTCGCCTGGTCCATCCGAAATACAGAGTTTCCTTCCTTAACGCCTGCTAATTGGCATCTTGTTTGCGACAAACGCCGTAGATCTGTTTGTTTATAGCGGAACCAGTTGGAGTACTTGAAACAGAAGAAAGAGGAGCGACCATGAATAAGGGACTGACGTTTGGCGCGGGCCTGGGAATTGGAACCGCCGTGATGTATGCGCTCGACCCCGATCGAGGAAAGAGACGGCGCGCGCTTTTGCGCGATAAGTTCGTGTCGGCCAAAAGGAAAACTGGTGAAGGAATAGAAATTACCGCACGTGACTTAAGCAATCGTGCACGCGGAATTGCTGGAAGCTTCCTTTCAAGATTCACCTCGGAAGAGACAGCCGATGCTGTACTCGACGATCGCGTGCGCGCAAAGCTTGGCAGAATAGTATCTCATCCGGCGGCGATTAAAGTTGCAGCGCAAAATGGCAACGTAATCCTTAATGGTCCAATACTCGAAGCTGAGGTCGATGACCTTTTGAGTTGCGTTAAACGGATTCCAGGGGTCAGGGAGGTTACTAACAATCTTGAGGTTCACAAGAAGGCCGGAAATCACCCCGCGCTTCAAGGAGGACGCCAACGGCAGGGTGAGCGATTTGAGTTTCTGCAGCAGAACTGGTCGCCGGCCGCCCGTTTCATTGCCGGCGCAGCAGGAGCGTCGCTCGCCGTCTATGGCGGCACGCGCCGAGATGCATTAGGGGCTGGTCTTGGGGCGGCGGGTGTCTTGCTTCTAACGCGAGGAATAGCCAACACAAAATTCAAACGGCTAGCCGGGTTGGATGACGGATTGAAGATTGGTGGTAAGCGCACGCCTCCTAATCAGTACACCTCAGATGTGAAAAATGAATTAGATCAAAACTCGGCCGCCCGGTGACGCGGCACTCATAATACGAAAGGTTAAAGCTATGCCACTGGAACACCTGGTCGAGCGGTTAGCCGCTTTCGAGCCACAGGATCTGCCTGTAGTTAGTCTGTACCTCAATGCCCAGGCCGACGAACACGGGCGGCACAATTACGATGTATTTGTGCGGAAGCAACTCTCTGAGCGCGCGAAAACGTTTGAGCTTAACACCCCGCAACGAGAAAGCATCGACGAGGATCTGTTTAGAATAAACAGATATCTCGAACAGAAGATTCAGCCTCCCACGCAGGCAATCGCCATTTTTGCCTGCTCTGGCGCAAACGATTTTTTCGAGGCACTTCAGCTTGAGGCTCCCATCGAAAACAATGGACTTTTTGTTTATGATCGGCCACATCTGTACCCGCTGACACGCTTGCTGGATCAGTATCCACGGTACGCAGTTCTTGTTGCTGATACGAACTCAGCGAAGATCTTCGTCTTTGCTCTGGGTCAGTCAATCAAGCGCAGAGATTTACAAAACGTGAAAACCAAACGCACGCAAGTTGGCGGTTGGTCGCAAATGCGTTATCAACGCCACACTGAAAATTACCACCTGCACCATGCAAAGGAAGTAATCGATCATCTTGAACGCCTGGTCCGTGACGAACGAATCGAGCACGTAATACTGTCCGGCGATAAGGAAACGATTATTCCGCTCCTGCGCGAGCAGATGTCAAAAGAACTGTCGGAAAAGGTGGTAGACATACTAAGTCTTGGAATTGATACTCCCGTGCACGAATTGCTCGAGGAATCGCTCAATGCTTATCGCAGACATGACTCTTTAAGTGATACGGAAATGGTTGAACATCTGATCGGCGAATATCAAAGGGATGGCCTCGCCGTTGCGGGTGTGCCACAGACGCTGGTGGCGCTCTCGAACGGGCAGGTAGAGGAATTGCTGCTCGCGTCTTCAGCTGACGCACTTCAGTTTGATAAGGCCGAAGTTGAAAAGGTCTTAAATCTATACGGTAGTCCTGCGACAGCTTCCACGCTGGACCAGCACCGCGTTGCAGATGAGCTCGTTAGACGGGCAACCCAGTTATCGTCGGCGCGCATAACTTTTGTCGAGGACGCCAACGCGCTGAGGAATGTCGGTGGAGTAGGAGCGCTTTTGCGTTATCGCGCTTCAGCCGAGAAGGCAGCGCCTTATGAACAGGGCCAAGCTGTGTCGAGAGCCGAAGCACTGATCCAAGTTGATAATACGAAGGAGGAAGGCAAAAATGTCGGACAAGGATCGACAGAAGAAAGATCACAGGCGCAAGGACAAAGATAATAAGGCAATGAGAGAGCGAGTTAATCCTCGAAAGCAGGAAGCTTCACCTCGTCATCAGGCGAAGGACGAATCCAATCTTACTGATACGGAAGCAGGTCCTGACTCCGCGCAAACTGGTCGCCCTTTGATTACAGGAGGGAGGAACACATGAATAAGAACCGTAACAAGCTCAATCAGCCGCCGACCGGCGAAGGCAAGAGACAAAGCACTCGTTCCGGAGCAGCGAATAAGTTGAACAAGCGCGCTGAGGTCCTCCAGGGCCGGTCATGCCGAGCAAAATATTGGCACAGCGGAGGATGAAGAGGCCTTGAGGTCTCGGCAGCAATCGATTAATCCAAAAAGGCCTAAGGCGGGGCGGTAACCAAGCGGAAGGAGTTGTCTCAAAAGGAGCTGCTCGATTTCTTTACTTGCATTCGAAAGACTCCGCCTTTAAAGGCGATACAAACGACTCGAGGGAGGTAGAAATATGGCTAAGTATGGCGAGAAGGCATCGAAGAAAGTCGAGAAAGCGATGCACGAACGGAAGGAAGGATCGCTGAAGAGTGGTAAATCCGGCAAAAAAGTAACGAGTAAGAAACAGGCGATCGCGATAGGACTGTCACAAGCTCGGAAGGAAGGCGCTAAAGTGCCGCGCAAGAAATCTTCCTCGAAGAAGAAGTAGCGTCAGCTGCTAACGTTTCGAGTTCAAGTCTAACCACTTCGACGCGGAGGAAGGGGAACATGCCGAAAGATCCGAAACGAAACATCCAGAGTTACCAGCTCCAGGGTGGTCATCTGAATGAGTTTGAGTTTCAGAAGAGTCAAAGCGCGATGGCCGAGGAGTCTGAGTTGCCATTCACGGATGAAAGGCACAATCCTGGTCTAAATCAGGCAAAACACGTCGCGGACGTAACGGCCGAGGCTCACGAGAAAGTGGAGGAGCGGAGGAGACGAGGGCTTGCAAATACTGGCAGCGCAGGGCTTATTGCTGCCGGCAAAAAATCGGCGAAGAAAGCGACTCGGAAGTCCGCGACGAAGAAAACGACGGGCAAGTCTGCAACTAAGAGAACGACGCGCAAGTCCGCAACTAAGAGAACGGCCCACAAGTCGGCAACGAAGACAACAACAGGAGCGAAGAAGCGCGCAAGTGTGAAAATCAGACGCCCAAAACGCGTCGCTAGTCGCTAAATCCAAACAGACACGAGGTGATGCTGGCTTGCGGATTTGATCGAGGAGCAATGCGAAGGCAGGGACGGCGACACAGAAGTTGAACAGAAGTTGAATAGAGGTGCGAATCAAATTTCGCCATCCGCGATTATATAAATCGCCGCCCTCGTACGCGCCGATTGGCATCGTTCGAGGGCGTGATTGCTGTTTAGTATGATCAAGATTGATCTTACCAACGAGGCGTGCGGTCGCTCCCGCCGAAATCGCGTGTGTTGCGTCCAGAACCAGCACCGAAGCTGCGGTTGGCACCATTACGGCTGCCCCCGAGGCTGCGATTCTCGCGTGGTTTCGCTTCATTCACGTTCAAATTTCGACCGTTAACTTCCTTGCCATTGAATTGAGCGATGGCTGCTTCGCCAGCTTCTTTCGAAGCCATTTCCACGAAGCCAAAACCTCGCGACCGACCAGTTTCGCGATCTTCAATAACGTTAGCTGATTCGACCGTTCCCACTTGCGAGAATAGTTGCTGCAGATCCTCATTCGAAGTTTGGAACGAGAGATTGCCGACATAAAGTTTCATAGACATATTTGTGTACCTTCTCCTGCTGTCAGGAGTAAAAAGAGAAGCTTTGAACCAGGGGTACTTCGACGAAACGGAGTGCGAGCGAAGAAACGAGCGTTCGGATGCTCAAATTGAGCGACTTCTACGAGTTGAAAAACAAACCTGCTCCCGAATCATCCAAAAAACGCCGGCTTTTTATTAGCGCGAGCGCATCACCGTTGATGCGCGAGAGGAGGAATAACAGTTCTTAGGATGCAGTAACGATCAGTTTGGTTGCAGATCGGTCGCACAGATCGCCGCCAGTTCGGTGGTTATGGCAATGGTTTGAGATACTCGTATCTCAAGATTCCCTGGCATCCCTAAGTACTACTGAGAAGTGCACATTCATTCTCCGGTAGAGCAAGGATCCAACAAGGGCTGCGATCGAGGCGAAAGGTCGAACCTGACTGGCGTCATGATCGCAACCCTAAAGAGTTTTTATGACACGTCGGTCGTCGTGCAA
>DASWDX010000511.1:0-5479 GCA_036395055.1 Pyrinomonadaceae bacterium
AGGCCTGAGATTTCAGAGAGCCATCGTGGCTATTGCGAAGTCAGGTATGAGTGCCTCATCCTACATTCCTTGCGGAAAATATTCACGCCAGCGATGGTCAACCAACCGAGCAATGTCATCGCGAACGATCAGTTCTTCGGGAAAACCGGGTTTCAGGCGCGCGTCGATGACCATAGGCCCGGTGTAGGCAAGATGATGGCGGACAACTCTCGTATCAGCAGCGTAAATATCAGAAGCAGGTTCGAAGCGCGTCCAGGTTGACCAGAGAAAGTCTTTAGTTGAGCGGCTGACGGTTGCGTCGTCGTGCAACACGACGAGTGGCCACGCGGCAAACGCCGGATCTTTCGCCAACCGCGCTGCCTGCTCAGGATCTTCTGAATAGGAATTTCCCTGCACTACGAGACAACCTCCACAAAATACTTCAGCAGCTGTTAGACCGGCAGTCAACTCGCCACGAAATTCGCGTGGCAATTCACGCCGGGCATTGCCCAGGCCCAACATGATCGCCTTGCTGCCCTCGTTTACCTTGCCGCTGGTGTAGTCCAGCGTGTCCATTGAGACGTTTGAAAAAATGAAAAGGTCGGTTTGCGGATTGAATCGCGCGAGCAAATGTTCCAGCAAGCCGGGAAAATCGTGAAGGTCCTGCGGTGTGTCTGTTAGCAAGAGAAACTTTGTCAATGAAAGCTGGCCTTCACCGAGGATCCGAAACCCTGACACCAACGCCTCGCGGGCGTAGCGTTCCCGTACCACCGCCGCGCAAAGGGAATGAAATCCCGTTTCACCGTAGGTCCAAAGATCGCGGACTCCGGGCATAACTAAAGGAAACAACGGTGATAACAACTGCTGCAAATAGTCGCCAATAAAGAAATCTTCCTGGCGCGGTTTGCCAACCACAGTAGCCGGGTAGATTGCATCGCGGCGATGAAACACGGCCTCCACTTCAAACACGGGGTACTCGTGTTGCAGAGAATAGTAGCCATAGTGATCGCCGAAAGGTCCTTCAGGCTTCCGCTTTTGCGGAGGCGCATGACCGACGAGCGCAAACTCCGCTTCCGCTGCGAGACGGTGTGGCCCACCGAGTGGATTCCGCGCCATCTTCAACTTTTCACCCGCGAGCAATGAAGCGAGCGCCAGCTCGGGAACGTCTTCAGGCAACGGTGCGATGGCCGCAAGAATCAACGCCGGCGGGCCACCGAGAAATACTGTCACCGGCAACGGCTGTCCCAGGCGCTCAGCCTCTGCGTAGTGAAAGCCGCCGCCTTTCTGAATCTGCCAATGCAAACCCGTTGTTTGTGCGTCATAGACCTGCAGGCGATAGATACCGAGATTGTGCTTCCTGGTTACCGGGTTCTCTGTATAAACCAGTGGCAGGGTAATGAACGGCCCGCCATCTTCCTGCCAGGTAGTCAGCACCGGCAACTCATCAAGCCGCGCTGGTCGATCGTGCACTTGCGCCACCGGAGATCGAGTGGTGTTTCTTGTTCCCAGCTTCAACATTTCACGTCCGAGCGAACGATGTCTCCATAACTCCGAAGGCCGTGGTGGTAGCAGCAATTCGGCAACCTGGACCATCTCACGAACAATTGTTTCAGGCTTTGCACCAAATGCGAGATCGATGCGTCGGCTGGTTCCAAAGAGATTAGTGACTACCGGGTAGCGGCTACCCTTCACTCGCTTGAATAGCAATGCCGGCCCGCCGCGATCGATAACGCGCCGGTGGATCTCGGCCACTTCGAGATACGGATCAACTTCGGCTTCGATCGACGTGATTTCGTTTTCCCGGGTTAGCAGATCGAGAAATGTGCGGAGGTTGGGATGCATGTTCGGGAGGAGAGTATAGCCTTTGGAGCAGTTAGGTCTATACCCAGCGTAAACCGCAAGGACGCGAAGCAGTTGCAAAGAAACGCAAAGGACTTGGAAACCGAGTTTCCTTTCCGACTGCTCCGCGTCCTTTGCGTTAATGTCTGTATGTCAATGGCGTGTGAGGATCACTCTATCTGCTGCTTCTTCCTTAACAGTGCGGTATTTAGATCGAGTTGTGCCATCGGTATCACTTCAACCTGGGGATACTTCTGGCGTAGTTCCGTTAGAAACTCTTTCGCATTTCCCACGATAACAATGCTGGTGGTCTTCGCATCAAGATGCGAACCGGCGAAGCGCTGTACATCGCTTGCGGTAATGCTCTGCACGTTGCCGATGTAGCGGTTAATCTCGTCGAAGTTAATACCATAGACTGCGAGAGTGGCTACTTGGGCTACCAGACCAGCGGTTGTCTCCAGGTTGCGTGCGAAATTGCCGACAACTACCGCCTTTCGCGGATTCAGTTCGATGTCCGGAACCGGGGCGGTGGCGAGCCGTCCGACCTCGCCTAACAAGAGCTCCGCAACCTGCACGGCCGATTGATTTTTCGTTTGTGCCGAGGCAACAAAAGGTCCCACATTGCGGCGCGTGTCCAATTGGCTGCCCGCTCCATAACTGAGTCCGCGCTTAATCCTTATTTCCTGATTCAAGCGACCCGAGTAGCCACTAAGAACTGAGTTGGCAACCAGCCCGCGAAAATAATCGGGGTCGTTGCGGGTAATCCCGGTTCTTGCGACCATCACGGCAGCCTGGCCGGCATCTGGTTTATCGACCACTAGCACACGCGGCTCAGTGGCAACGACAGTTTTTGGAGTAGGCACTGTTGGTAGCGGCTCAGCAGACTTTTTCCAGTCGCCGAAATACCGATCCGCGAGCGCGAAAGCATTCGTAGCCTTAATGTCGCCGCCCAAAATCAGGATTGCGTTGTCCGGTCGATACCATCTGCCGTGATACTTCAAAAAATCAGCGCGGCTGATTCGCGCTATCGATTCAGGCGTGCCCGCGAGTGGTTGGCCGTAGGGCGCGTCACCAAAAACGATACGAGCCGCGACGTAACGCGCGATTGAGCCCGGCTCGCCGAGTTCGACTGTAAGCTCGTCGAGCGTTTGCTGTCGTAGCCGTTCAATTTCTTCATCTTTGAAGGTCGGCCGGCGCACGACGTCCGCAAGAATATCGACGGCTGCGCCAATTTTCGACGACATCACATCGACACCGACCCGCGTGGAGTCCCAACGCGTTGACGAATAGAGCGAGCCTCCGAGAGCTTCGATTTCTTCCGCGATCTCTGTCGCACTGCGCTTCTCGGTTCCCTTGGTAGTAAGGTCCCCGACCATATTACTAAGGCCCGTGAGCTCTGGCGGATCGACTTCGCCACCGTTCTTAATTACCAGTTGAGCGGTAACCAGTGGACTGCTGGCCCGTTCAACAACGATAACGCGCAGACCATTCGCTAGTGTTTTGTCGACTGGCTTGGGAAATTGAACTGAACGCGGCGGCGCGGGCGGTGGCGGAGTGGCTTGCGGTGTTTGCGCGCGGACCAGTGTCGAAAGCGACAAACACAAAACTAATGTCACCAACGTAAATGATGACCGCAACCCTGAAACGACAAAGCGACGAACTGGAAATTTGAAGCTTTTCATTTTCCCTGCCCTCCTCTTCGTCGGCGCGATGCTGGTTCACTCGACGTACGCTGTTGCCCGTCTCTTTGGTAGATCAAACCACTCGTACCTGTTTTGGTTTTGGCTGCTTCAGGCAAGTAATAAATCACCAATCGATTGGCAGGGGTGAAGTACTTCTTCATTACACGTTGTACGTCAGCGGCGCTGACCGCCTGGAGTTTAGCCAAATCTGTATTCACGCGATTTGGATCTCCGAGGAGGACAGCGGCGGAGCCGAGCGCCAGCGCCTTGCCGTTGCTGGTTTCGCGTTGCCGTAACTCATTGGTGACCAATTGATTCTTGGCCTTATCGAGCTCGGCCGCACTGACAGGTGCATCCTGGATTCTTTTGATTTCAGCCAGCAATGCGCTCTCGACGTCCTCCGGCTTCTTGCCGCTCGCCAGCACCACGTTGAAAGAAACCACGCCTGCGTCCTCACGTAAATCGGGCGTAGCATCGGCGCTTTGCGCAATTTGCTGGTCGTAGATGAGAGATCTATAAAGTCGAGACGACTCGCCCTGCGCAAGAATGGTCGCGGCCACCTGCAAAGGCTCGGCGTCAGGACTCTTTTCGGGCGGAGTAAGATATGTAAGTGCTATTGCCGGCAGGGGGACGTTTGCCGCGTAATGCGTGATGCGTCGTTCTGCCATGCGCTCCGGTTCCTTAATGCTTACGCGCGGAAGGGAAATCGCCGGTTTTGGAATAGGCGCCAAATACTTTGCCACCCAGGCGTCCAACTGTTTCGGATCGAAATCGCCGACCACAACAAGCGTCGCATTGTCAGGACGATAGAACGTTTCATGGAAGGCCCGTACATTTTCCAGCGACGCGGCGTCGAGATCTTCGATACTGCCGATGGTCGGTCTTTTGTAGGGATGCGTCGTGAAAGATTGTTGCTCAATCAAATACTCAAGCATTCCATAGGGCGGCGCAAGATAACTCTGACGATACTCTTCTTCAACGACGCTACGTTCAGACTTAAAATTTGGCTCATCAACAGTCAACCCCGAGAGACGGTCGGCTTCGGCCCACAGCAACGTTTCCAAATAATTGGATGGCACCACTTCGTAGTAGACCGTTACGTCGGGATTGGTGAACGCGTTATTGAACCCGCCCACGTCCTCCGTCAAACGATCCATCATTTCGGATTTCATGTTCTTCGTTGCCTTAAACATGATGTGTTCGAAAAGATGCGCGAAGCCGCTACGGCCTGGAGGATCATCCTTGGAGCCCACGTGATACCAAACCTGAATAGCCACAGTCGGACTGGAATGATCCACAGCACTCAACAAGCGCATGCCATTCGGAAGAGTCTTTTCCTGAAAGTTAATTTTTGGTGTTGTAATCTGGGCTATTGCTTCTCTCGTAAACGTAAACGAGACTAAGATAGCCACGAAAAGTCCCAGCAAAGCTCCAAGTTTTGGCTGCTTCATAAGTTACTCCACATTATTTGGCCGGCGGGGAAGGTCTTAATATTCGAGCGTACGATGATCAAGTTATTCGCTGATGTTGCATGCAGACTTTACCACGAAGGGGCTGCGGGTTTTGGTTCAGTTAATTCCTGTCAGTCGAGGTCCAGCGGATTCCGGTAAGGTTTGTCTTTTTCTTTTTCCGCTCGCCTCATCGCCTCTTGAAATTTCTCTTCGAGAATGCGGTCGCGATCCTTCATGGAACTCAACTCCTGAGAGAAAATTTGTTCGCGCACCTGTTTCTGTTTATCCAGTCCTTTTACCATCTCGTCAAAAGAGGCCAGCGGTCTCGTTTTCTCCTCGTGCGCAATCAAAGCGCCGGTGTTCGAATCGATGGCCAGCGTCGCTTCGCAGCAGGGACAGATAATTGTGAATCGCGTTGTGTCTGCCATAGTTGGCTCCTGAAACCGAGTTGTCGTTTAAACGTTGATACGGGAGGCAGTATAGCATCCATCACGGACAAGCTTCACGACCGCATGCCCTCGGGTAGCG
>DASWDX010000512.1:0-5719 GCA_036395055.1 Pyrinomonadaceae bacterium
ACTTGATCGAACGAAAGAAAGGCCAGGGCGTCTGGGCGGTCAAGGCCGGCCTGCGAAAACCGCCCGAGAGTAGAATCGGAGACGCCGAAGTCTACCTGTCGCTAAACGCCGATTGGGAAAAGCGGCTGCCGGAGTTTTTCCGCCGGCTGTCCGATCTGCGCAAGCAAGGAATGGAAGAAACGCAATAGGCCGTGGCGGAAAAGCAGACACGTCAGAAAATGCTTCTTCGATATCTTCGCTGCTCGATTGGTAACAATGGCGAATCAACTTATCGAAAAACTCGGCAGACGACGCGCGGCTCATTTTCGCAAATGTGGCGGAGTGGACACGGCGATCGAGTTTCTCGAAAAGGACGAATGGACATTCGGATCAGGCTACGCCAAAGCTGACCTGATCCGCCTGCTCAGGAAGCTTGACCTCAAGCCTACTCAGGCTGAGCGTTTGCGGCGCGTAGTTCTCGCTGTGGTAGATGGCCGCGACCGGCGCGAGTTCCGCCACTACTGCCGGCTCGCCTGTAAGATTGATTCGCCACAACTGCGGAAAGAACTTACGCGTAGGCTGGAGGACGAAAACGAAGTAGTACGACGCCATGCGCGTTGGGTACTTGAATATCTTTACTAGCATCAAGCTTATTGAAAGCATGTGACTGCTCGGCCCTATTCTTCGTCACGGAGTGACGGTCTCGGGTTTAGGCAGGTCATTTATGGCCTGCATGAAGCGACGAATAATATATTTCGTCGCGTAGCGACGATTGAATCAATTATGACGATGGTTTCAACCGTCGCTACGCGACGTGAGAATCATTTGCCATCACATGCAGGCCATAAATGACCTGCCTATATTCAAATGCCGCTACGCGGCCGCAGCAGTTACGAAAGCATATAAAACACGCTCGCGTAGCCGAAAAGGAAGAGGCGCGCCGAAAACGATGAATGCGGTGGTCACGGGCAGAGGTTGAGGCAGAACCTATAGCGGCCCCTGGCTCGAAAAGCCAGAGGCGGGGATCAACAAGCAAGGGAATCGCGTTATCCAAACTGTCCGACCGGCGATGAGCCGGATGTCGGTTCGAATCCGACCGCGAGCATGCGGTGTTGATACAATCGTCAAGGCAAGTAAAAATAGGCATTATCAGGAGGAATTATGTTTCAATTTTCGTATTTACCATACTTTCCGACAGCTATTGATAAGAAGATCAATCGCATTCATATATTCAATTTTGCGACGTTAAAGGATCAGTACATAGACAACATTCAAATCCGAAATAGGATTCAACAGTTATGTGAAATGTATGTTGATTCGAATGGCGAGCCATCAAATCAAATCGCAATCGCAGTGATTGACGACAATTACTCCTTCCGCCCTCTGTCGAAGGAGCAGATAGAAGATTTGCACAATTATGTATTGGCTTTGCTGTTCTGCAGCCTCGTCAGAAATCGACAACATGGAGCTTGTGCAAGTGAGCATTTTAAACTCTACCATCAGAACTTCGATCTGACCTCGGGCATGATCGCATATGAAGCTGGCAGTTATATCAAGCGTATAGATATGGTGGAAATTGCTGACAAAAAATTTCATTCACCCGATTATGTGTTTGGCAGCATCCTTTACAGTCACAGTGTCGATGAAAAGTTATTTGCAGCCCTGGCCAATCTTATCGACAGGAGGAACCCTGATGACCTACATATCCTCAAGGCTCTGGACTGGGTAAGGCTTGCCTTCTCCAATTCTGAGAGCATAACTTGGGCCAACAGACTGGTTATGCTATGCACAGCATTCGAAGTGTTCTTCAGACTCCCCAGAATGAATAAGGAAGCAGAGCTTGCTCAACGATTGGAAGACTTGCTTGAAGTATCAACAATGGAGTTACTTGATGATAGTTACAATGTTGTTGCCATTGGACATCCAAAGATAGCCAAAAAGACAAAAGATGGCCGCGATAAAATGAACACCGTTTATGGGTGGTGGGCGAGGGATTTCTATTGGGTTAGGTCAGAGATAGTTCACACTGGTGATCTCGCTAGCGAGGATTACGTTAATCACAACAACATACCTCATTACGAACTTGCGCTCAGCATGCTCAAATTCTGCTTGTATCGTGAATTAGAGAAGAGGAATTATCTGAGTTATGAGGTCAGGCCTGATTTGGGCGACTTTTCTGACATTGACAGGTTGTGGACAATAAAAGACCTACGTGAAATCGAAAAGCTAATAACGATAAAATAAGCTCGAAGAACTACTGGAAAGCGTTGAAGAACAATGGCCAATTTGAGATACAACTTAATTGAAGTCGAAACCGGCGTCCCCATCAAAGCTTGGACGAAAGGCGTAAAGCTGGAGGACGAAGCGAAGAAGCAGCTCTTGAACGTCGCTCAACTGCCGTTCGTCTACAAATGGGTCGCCGCGATGCCCGACGTGCATTGGGGATTGGGCGCAACCATCGGCAGCGTCATCCCGACCAAAGGCGCGATCATTCCGGCGGCTGTGGGGGTCGATATTGGCTGCGGCGTAATGGCGGTGCAGACGACTTTGAACGCGAATCATCTGCCGGACAATCTGCGCAACATCCGCCGCGCGATTGAAAAAGCCGTTCCGCACGGGAGAACCGACCACGGCGGCAAGCGCGACAAGGGCGCGTGGGGCGAAATCCCCCGTCGTCAGATCGGCGTGTGGCGGCAGCTTGAGATCGGCTACAAGGCGATTACCGAAAAGTACCCGAAGCTGGATCGCGGCAATCACGTCAACCATCTGGGCACGCTCGGAACCGGCAATCATTTCATTGAACTTTGCCTGGACGAGAACGACCAGGTCTGGTTCATGCTGCACAGCGGCTCGCGCGGGGTGGGCAATCGCATCGGGACGTTCTTCATCGAGATGGCGAAGAACGAAATGCGGGCGCACCTTACGAACCTGCCCGACAAAGACCTCGCGTATTTCAACGAAGGCTCCGAACATTTCGAAGACTACGTCGAGGCCGTGAGTTGGGCGCAGGAGTTCGCGATGTATAACCGCAAGTTGATGATGGAACAGATCGTCGACGCGGTGGCCGATTCGGGCGAAGTCCCTGAGTTCGAGCTGACCGAGACCGCGGTCAACTGCCATCACAATTACTGCATTCCCGCATCGGAGGTCATCCCGACGCCTGACGGCCCGAAGTCGATCACCCAATTGAATATCGGAGACAAGGTTTATGCTTTCGATGCGGAAAAAGGTTTAGCAGAAGTGGAGGTGAAGCAACGCATTTTCTCCGGCAAAAAGCGCATATTCACCGTGCGCACAGATCACCGAAGAATTAAGGTTTCCGGCGATCATCCGCTGTTAACAGTGGTAGTCGAACTGGCGCCACATCCAGAGCGCGCCTGGCATCAAAAAGGGGTCGGCAGCTACGTATGGAAGAAAGCCGCCGAACTCAAAGTTGGCGACATCGTGGTCTGCGCCCAAAACTACTACGATGCAGCAGGCACTCAGTTGGGGGCTGATTGGGCACGCTTCATCGGCGCGTTTCTGGGAGATGGGTGGATTCGTCATCAAACAGATCGTGGTTATACGGTTGGGCTTGCTATCGGTAGCGTCCAGGAGTCAGTCACCGGAAAATATCTAACTTTACTGAGCCGGCAACTATTCCCGGATGCGCGCTGGTTCAATAATGTCCCTGGCGTTTTCGGACTGAGCTGCTCCTCCAAAGCCGTCCACACCAAGGTCAAAGAGTTGGAATTGGCGGCAACATCAGCGGAGCGTGCAGTGCCAAGTTATTGCTTTCAGCTCCCGCTTGCAGAAAAAAGAGCGCTACTGGCCGGCTACCTCGACGCCGATGGCTGTTTGACTGAGCGTGGGGCAAACTTTTCCTCGCGCAGCGAGCCATTGGCCAAGGGGTTACGGGAATTGGCAATTAGCTGCGGTTTGCGTTGCACCAATATCAAATTTACGAATCGGGTCACTAATTTCGGCCCGAACCCGCTCTACGCCTTCCATCTCTCTCCGTGCGGTCTGAGCAGTTTGCCACTTTGGCACGATGGCAAACGAGCCAGAATACAAGAGACCGCCAGAGTAAGTGGCCTGGAAGTTAGTAAGCTCGGATATCTTGAACTACCTGACGGCTTCTTTGCGCAACGGGTCAGAGCAATCGAGCGCAGCGAGACTGTCGAAGACGTTTACGATATCGAAGTCAACAGTGCGAACCATTCATTCGTGTGCGAAGGAATAGTGGTTCATAACTGCGCAATCGAGGAACATTACGGCGAAGAGGTCTTCGTCACGCGCAAGGGCGCTGTGCGCGCTCGCAAGGGCGATATGGGGATCATTCCCGGCTCGATGGGCGCGCGGTCGTACATCGTGCGCGGCATGGGCAATCCGGAAAGCTTTATGAGTTGCTCGCACGGGGCCGGGCGCGCGATGTCGCGCAACGAGGCGAAGCGCCGTTTCACTACCGCCGATCACGAGAAGGCCACGGCGGGCATTGAATGCCGTAAGGATGAGGGCGTGATTGATGAGACGCCGGCTTGCTACAAGCCCATCGAGGATGTAATGAACGCGCAGAGCGACCTGGTCGAGATCGCGCACACGTTGCGTCAGGTCGTTTGCGTGAAGGGATGAACGACGTTGGCGGGCCGCGCCGCTCCCCCGTCGCCCGCTCCGGGAGGTAATCATGGCTTTCAACGTAAGAACGGTTGATCTGGCCAAGCTGAATTCGCTGACCAAATATCCTTCGATCCTGACCTACCACACGCTCGACCCTAGAAACGGCGGGCTGCTGGAAGAGGCGACCGCTTTTGCGGGGACTGTGATCTGCACTGAGAAGGTGGACGGGACCAATTCGCGAGTCATCTGTTTGCCGGACGACTGCTACTTGCTCGGCAGCCGCGAGGAATTGCTGTACGGCAAGGGCGACCTGATCGGCAATCCTGCTCTCGGCATAGTGGATGCGCTGAAAGAGATTGCCGACCGGCTGTACGACGGCGGTCGGGCCGAGATCACGGTCTATTACTTCGAGGTGTTCGGCGGCAAGGTTACGGCGAACAGCAAGCAGTACACCGGCGAACAGCGCGTCTCATTTCGCCTGTTTGATGTCGTGGCGTTGCGCGAGTACGACGCGTTGCTCTCGCAGCCGGCGGCGCAAATCGCGCAATGGCGCGAGAACGGCGGCCAGTCATTCGCCGACGAGGCGACGCTGGAACGGGTCGCCTCCCAACACGACCTGACGCTGACGCCGCGCCTGTTCACTGTCAACGGCGACGAACTGCCACGAGGGATTCCCGAAACGCTAGCCTTTCTTCGAACGCGCCTGCCGGAGTCGCGGTGTCGTTTGGACGCCGCCGGCGGCGGCAAGCCGGAAGGCATTGTGCTGCGCTCGCCCGACCGTTCGACCATCGCCAAAGCGCGTTTCGAAGATTACGAACGCACGCTGAAAAGGAAAAAGTCGTAAAGGATCACGGGAAACAACTCCGGGCACTCAATGAATGAGTCGCTCGGGAAGTAATTGAGCTTATGGCCCCGGCCTTCTAATGGAGCTAGCCATCAAAGGTTATGATGCCGGTTCGACACCGGCTCATCAGATTGCCAATCTGAGAGCTTGTTCTTCAACATCGAGAAGGCTACGGGGCCGCCAGTCTTGGAGTTTGTAGTTCCGCCTTCAGGCGGTCCGGCTCGGCAATCCAGCCGCCGCCTGAAGGCGGGACTACAAACTCTATTCGGAAAAGTTATGAAACGAGAAATAATCATCAAG
>DASWDX010000513.1:0-20360 GCA_036395055.1 Pyrinomonadaceae bacterium
CTTTAATTCTGCCGGCCAGCCCTGGATTACCTGGGCAACAGGTCCAAATGGCGATAAATCGTACGGAGCAGCGAAAATACCAGGTAAACAAGACGAAAATCAGAGCAGACAACCGCAGACGGAGCAGCCGGAGCCGGCGGCCTTTTACACGAAATCCGCCCTGGTGACTGTTGAAGATGTCGTCGCGTTCGGCAATGGTCCCGGAACAGATGCTCTGGCAGGAGTAGTGGAGAGCACAAAGGTGTTCGAAATTCTGCGCGATGAGCTCTAATGGCTTCGCCGCGTTAAACCGTTAAATCGTTAATCGTTGAACCGTTGAACCGTTGAATCGTCACGCGGTTGGATCGTCCGTTTTAACGATGTAACGAATCACGAGTCACGCGGGCTTACCTTATTTTGCCATTTCACGATAAGGCAACCCCAACTCATAAAGCGCGATCTCTTGCTGAAGCTCGGTGGCTAACGAATCGTCACCCTGGCTCCGTCTCAGCTGCATCGCAGCCTGGGCGCTTTCGATGGCTTTTCCAAATTGACCAGCCTCCGCATATGCTGCTGCCAACGTGCGGAGCACAACCGCATTAGTGCCTCCGGAAAGTTGGTCGGCTTGCTGCGCAAATTGAATCGCCCGGGGCCCGTTTCGCAATGACGCGTCGGAACCTGTGGCTAGTAACCACGCCAGATTATTCAAAGCAGAAACGGATTGAGGAGAAATCTCCAACGCCTTTTCATAGTGTTCGATGGCTTCGGCCGATTGGCCTTTTTCATCAAGAGCTATGGCCAGGACCGTGTGACAGTCTGCGTCATTAGGCTGGATCAACAAGGCGGCCCGAGAATGCTCGATCGCAGCATCAAGCTTCCCTTTCTCAAGCAGAGCGTGCCCAAGCCCGGCACGGGCAAGAAAATAATCCGGACGTATTGCAACTGCTTTTTGGTAGTGAACGATCGCGTCGTCGATACGTCTCTTTTGAAGAAGAGCATTGGCCAAGGCCACTCGAGCATCTGGATCGTTTGGCTGCATCCTGACTGCTTTGTCGCAATGGAAAATTGCTTCGTCCACCTGGCCTTTGCCCAGAAGAGCGGTGCCAAGATTGTAATCGGCATCCCAATAATTGGGCTGCATTTGCAAGGTCGTCCGATAATGCGCAATCGCATCGTCAAGTTGGCCTTTTTCGAACAGCACGATGCCCAAATTGTTGTGTGCCATCCAGCAACTGGGATTTCTGGCCAGAGTCGTGCGCCAGAGTGTTTCGATGTTGCCATACATCGCGGCTTGTCGCCAGGTCAGTATCGCCAGTAGGGCCACGATACAGAGCGATGCGCTTAAGATTAAGGCGCGGCAATTCTTAAACGTGTCGGCCAAATTGATCAGACCGGCAGAAGCCAGGGCGATCGGCCCGATACAGGCCAGATACTGATAATGATCGGCTACAAACGTGTACCGAAATGTGTACAGCATGATGAATCCCAACACCGGGCTCAGGGTCGCGACGAAAAATGCGGTGGCGCCCTCAACACTGCGTCCCACATATCGACGGAGAAAATAGATTGCCCCGCACACGATAACTCCCGCCAACAGCCACACGTAATTGAGTAGATGAGTGGGCGCGATATCCCATCGCGGATAAATAAATGTGAGATTAGATGGCCAGATGAGTTTGCTCAGATAAAACCAAACAGCACGGCTCGCAACGAGAACCCGTTCGATTGGGCTCAGGAACGTAAACACAGCCCGGCTCGTTCCCTGATGGTACCGCTCCCACCACATCGCTAACACCCCCATGGCGATACCAAGAACAAGGAAGGGAATGATCTGGAAAATTCGCTTCCAACTGATGGGCGTCTTCTGCAACCATAAAATCAGGAACAACGCCGCGGGGAGCGTGCAGGCCGTTGTCTTGGCCGAGAGCGCCAATAGATAAAGGATCAGGGCAAGTCCATAAAACAGCCAGGGCCGCTTCGTCCTTCCGTCCAAAAACGCAATCCAGGCAAGTAGCGTGAGCAAAAAGAAGAAGCCCATCAGCACATTTTTGCGTTCCGTGATCCAAGCGACTGATTCCACCTGCACGGGATGCAGCGCAAAAATTGCTCCAGTCAGCCATGCTCCCGGAACGTTTAACCTCGTCAGCACCAACCACACCAGCAGTGCGTTGCCAATATGCAGCAGAAGATTCACCCAATGATAACCAGTTGGAGTGATCCCCCAAAGCGCGTGCTCGATGCGAAAAGTTGTATAGACTAGCGGGAAATACTGAGAAGGCGAATCGAGCGAGAACCAGATTCGCCGCAGACCATCAGGCGCCGTCAGCAGTTCATTATTGGTGATGTAGACGTCATCGTCCCAGAGAAAACCTCCATGCCACGCGGGCCGGGATGCAGAGATCGTCACAGCCGCCAGGACCAAAGCGAAAAGCAGTCCTCTCCACCATGAACGGCGAGGCTGCTCTCTGATTCGTTGCGACATTTCTGAGGGACCAGCCGCTGCTTCCATTCCAGTGTTAGAATCCCTGATTCGCTCCTCTAAGGGAGGTGAAACCAATTATAGTCGCTGGAGAACACCGGTCGATTGACTCGAATTTCAGAAACCGTAACGGCAGTGACAATTATCACCACGGTAGCGAACAGCGGCCACGTTCTATGTGTCCAACGAAGAGCGAGGTCGAGTCCATAGACATAGACGATTATGAACGGAATCAGCGCACCGGTGATATAACGTCCCGACCACAAATAGGGTTCGGCGCGCGAAGGATAGACGGAATCGCCAAAATCGAATCGTATTGAGATAAAAGCGAGAAACAGGACCGCAGCGATAAAACTTAGTAAAGCGAAAGAAACGATTTGTGCCGTCACTTTATCGCGGCGAGCAAGCCGGGGCAGATGCAGCGCTGTGATCCAGACCAATAGCAGTGACGAAATAACATAAAAGTAATCTGCGGCAGCCGAAGCCAATCTGTTTCCCTGCCAAATGAACTCGCCGCGCCAGAAACTTGCCAGTAGCTTGGAGAGAAAGCTCCAGGCGCCTTGCCATGTGAAAATAGGATGATGCCACCACGCTTCGAACGGCTTTTGCGTCCAGCCTGAAAGCGCGATGTGTGTCGAAGAACCGATCGCATCTCCGAAAGCGTGTTGCATCCAAATCATCCAGGCACCGACCGGTATGATGGCGCATGCGACGAAAATCCCGAGCGGAGTCAGCATCCGGCCGAGATTTCCTGAACGGACCGCCGAAAAGACCTTTAACAGAGCAACACAAAGAGCAACCCCAAGCAATGGAGCGTTACTGAGTTTCGTGAGGTATGTCGCCGACATTGTCAATCCGAGACAAACCGCGAGCAGAGGACTCAGCACTTCTGCTCGCCACCAGCGGATCAAGCAAATGAAAACCGCACCGAACAGGAGTGGCGATAGATTGTCGTTCTCTATCCCGTAAAACATGTCCTGTGGGATGAACGCCACCAAAACTGGAACGCACAAGGCTATCCATTCTTGTTGAGGAAAGAACTCCCGCGCTGCCAGAAAACTCAGCCAAACGAGCGCTGAGAAGAAGAGAACGTTTAGAAACCGTAACCAATAAAGCAGGTGACCGTCGGAGAACCCGCACAACTGCCCCAAATTCAGCCACAAGCCGGCGACTGCATAATACAAAGGCGGCTGCCACGATTCAGGATTAGTCGCATCGCTCCATGCTTGTTCGGTCGCCGAAACTGCAGCCGAAGTTCCCTCCGCCGAGGACGTCCAGGTCGGAGGAGGGAAGCGCCCGTCTGGAAATGCCACCGGCGACATGAAGAACTCCGGTGAACCGTACTGCACGAAATAACGGGCGGATTCGCCGGAAAAGTGTTCCATTCCGCGAGGCAGATGTCCTTGTGAGTACTTAAGCACAACATCAAAGTGCGCTTGTTCATCGGCATTATTGAAAAAGGGAAAGCCTGCGCAGAAGACGAAGGTTCGCATTCCAGCGAGCAAGCATAAAAGCCAAATAAACGCCTTCGCCGATACTCGAGGGCCTGCTTGTTCACATCTTGCGTCAGGTCGCCTCTTCATCGATTTAGCACTTCTAATGCCGACTAAAAGTCGCGATCAAGAAAGAGCGCTGCCGATTGCATGGTGGCTTGTCGCAGCTGGTGTTTTTGGCCTCGTTATTGCCATCAGAGTTCGACTCCTTGGAGTTCCACTCGAGCGCGATGAAGGCGAATACGCTTATGCCGGTCAACTCATTTTGCAAGGTGTTCCACCATACACGCTCGCCTACAACATGAAGTTCCCAGGAACTTATGCAGCCTACGCCGCAATCATGTCGATCTTTGGGCAAACAATAACCGGAATTCATTTGGGACTGCTTCTTGTTAACGCGGCTACGATCATTTTGATCTTTTTACTGGGCCGCCAACTTCTGAATTCGGTAGTGGGACTTGCCGCAGGAATGAGCTATTCCGTGCTCTCTGTAAGCCCCTCGGTGCTGGGGTTTGCCGGCCACGCCACACATTTTGTGCTGCTCCCGGTGCTCGGCGGAACATTGCTCTTGGTCAACTCGGCAGGTCGGCAAGGCTTGGGACGATTATTCGCGAGCGGGTTGCTCTTCGGCATCGGACTGTTAATGAAGCAGCCGGCGGTTTTCTTCGCTCTGTTTGGAACGATTTATCTTGTCTCCAACAATTTTCATCGCCGATTTCGACCTGAAAAAATTTTTCTGCGAACCCTGATTTTTAGTGCCGGCGTAATTCTTCCCTTGGGAATTACTTGTCTGTTTCTCTGGCGCATCGGTGTGTTCGACAGGTTCTGGTTTTGGACAATCGATTACGCGCGTCAGTACGGCAGCCTGGTTCCTTTCAGCCAAGCGCCGCGAATTTTCTTCTACAGCGCAAAGGAAGTGATTGTAGCCGGCTGGCCGATCTGGACGCTGGCTGGAATCGGACTCGTTGCGGGTTTGTGGGAACAGCGAACACGTCCTATCGCAATTTTTCTGCTCGGCTTCCTTTTGTTCTCTGCATTGTCGCTATGCCCGGGATTCTATTTTCGATTGCACTATTTCATCTTGGTGCTTCCAGCTGTCTCGCTGCTTGCAGGCGTTGCCATTAGCAGATTGTCAGATCTCAGTGCAGATCGATTAATCGTAGTGCGATTTATTCCCATGTTGATTCTGGGGTTTTCTTTTGCTTGGCCGATTCTCGCAGAAAGGAAGTTCTTTTTTGAAGCCTCCCCAGCCGACGCCTCTCGAATGATTTATCCAGAGGGTCCCTTCCCGGAATCCATCAGAATTGCAGAATATCTCCGAGAACATACCACCCGAAATGACACGATCGCCGTGCTGGGTTCCGAGCCGCAGATTTATTTTTATTCCGACCGACATTCCGCAACCGGCTACATTTATACTTACGGCCTGATGGAACCCCAAAAGTATGCCAGCCAAATGCAGCAGGAAATGATCCGTGACATTGAACGTGCCCATCCTAAATTTCTCATCTCTGTGGTGATGCCGGATTCGTGGCTACAACGGCCGGAATCTGAGCGGTCGATTTTCACCTGGGCTAATGAATACACGGCACAAAACTATACTGTGGCGGGTTTCGTGAACATGGTGGCGCCAGACAAAACAGATTATTATTTTGGGGACGTACCCCAATCAGTGCCACAGCTGGGAAAATACATTTTAATCTACCAGAGGAAGTCCTAGAAATGACGAAACTCAAATGACGACTGGCTTTCGCCAAGTTGAATCCTTAAATCGTTAAATCGTTGAACCGGACTCGTTTTAACGTTGTAACTAGTCACGAATCACGTGAAATGCCTCGAGCATTCATTCGTCATTCGGATTTCGTCATTTACGCAAGATCACGGCATGCACCGTATCAGCAACGCTGAATTAGCTCCGCCACAAACCGACCGTCCTTGGCGGACCATCGGCATCTGCATCGTTCTAGCGGGCCTGACTTGGCTTGTTTTCAGCCGAACGCTTTGGCACGACTTCATCAACTACGACGATCCACGTTACGTTTATGAAAATACGAGGATAACCAGCGGGCTCAGCATTAGCGGTATTGCCTGGGCATTCAGTCATATTCATTCCATGAACTGGCATCCGCTGACGACCATTTCACATATGCTCGACTGCCAGCTATATGGGTTGAATGCGGGATGGCATCATTTTACGAATGTCCTCCTCCACACCCTCGCGGCGATCCTCCTTTTTCTTGCGCTGCAACAGATGACCGGAGCGCTGTGGCGAAGCGCTTTTGTTGCGGCAGTGTTCGCAATTCATCCGTTACGTGTCGAATCGGTTGCCTGGATAGCAGAACGAAAGGATGTGCTGAGCGGCGTTTGCTTCATGCTGACACTCCTCGCCTACGCGTATTACGTGCGCTTACCTCGGGTCGAACGTTATTTGGCCGTGGTATTCGCCTTCGCTTGTGGCCTTATGTCTAAACCGATGCTGGTCACGCTGCCATTGGTGTTACTGGTTCTTGATTATTGGCCACTCTGTAGAATCGGATGTCAGGCATTAGACGGCAGACGTCAGTTATTAATGCCGGTCCTGGAAAAGATTCCACTGATAGCTCTCTCCGCCGCTTCAAGCGTCGTCACTTTTCTCGTTCAGAAAAGCGCGGTCGGCTGGACGGAGGACTTGCCGATATTGGAACGAATCAACAACGCGGTAGTCAGCTATGTTCTCTACATCTGGCAGATGCTCTGGCCGGTGAACCTCGCCGTGTTCTACCCGCATCCTGAGAACCGGCTACCCGTTTGGGAAATCGTCTCGTGTCTCCTCCTTCTAATATGTATCACGGTAGTGGCCATCGCTTTACGGAAACAGCGGCCCTACTTTATAACGGGCTGGTTATGGTATCTCGGAATGCTTGTCCCGGTTATCGGACTGGTGCAAGTCGGCTGGCAGGGCCGCGCTGATCGATACACATATTTACCGCAAGTTGGCTTATACATAGCGGCCACCTGGGGGGTGGTCGACTTGATCGCTTTGTACCGGCATCAACGCTCAATTGTGAGCACTGCTGCAGTACTTGTCATCGGCGCTTTGAGCTTGTGCGCGTGGGTTCAGACCTCCTATTGGCGTAACAGCGAAACATTGTTTAAGCATGCGCTTGCAGTAACCACAAACAACGACGTTGCTGAAAACAATCTCGGCATCGTCTTTTTGGGGCAAGGCAAGGTGGACGAGGCTATCTCGCTCCTACGGGCAGCCGTGGATCTTCGACCTGACAACAGCCCTGCTCACGAGAATCTTGCCAAGGCGCTTCTTCAAAAAGGTCAAGTGGCTGACGCGCTGATTCACTACCGTAAATTACTCGAGCTACAACCCGATAACATGGAGGTCCACAATATCGTGGGCACCGTTCTTGTACAGCAAGGCCGTGTGCAGGAAGGCGTCGAAGAGTGGCAGAAGGTGTTGTCGGTTGAACCCGACAATGGAAACGCGATGAGCAATCTCGCCTGGGTATTTGCAACGTCACCAGACCAGTCGATTCGAAATGGCGCCAAAGCGGTCCAACTGGCAGAGCAAGCCCTACGCCTCTCCGGCAACAGAATCCCAATACTCTTCCGCACGTTGGCCGCCGCCTATGCAGAAAGTGGCCGGTTCGCTGAAGCAATCCAGACTGCGCAGCGCGGGATTGAATTAGCCAATAGCCAGGGGAACTCTGGTCTCGCTATCGAACTCCAGGCCAACATCGCGCTTTACCAGGAACGGCAGCCGCTCCGCGATCCTAGCCTAACAAATTCCAGCTCGTCACCCAATAGCGAATAAAAGGAAGCGACAACGGGATCGCCGACCACGTGAAGTACCACGGGACGTTCGCAGGCGTAGCACAACTGTCGGTATATACCTGCTCCTTACCGGGCTTAGTCTGGCCGTATTCAGTCAGACAATTCATTACAACTTCGTCAATTTCGACGACGATGTGTACGTCTACAAACGCCCCGGCCATTCGGGCCGGACCTACGCTAAAAGGGATAGCAGCTGCCTTTACCAGCCCGCACGCGGGCAACTGGCATCCCTTAACAACCCTGTCACATCTGTTGGACTGCGGGCTATACGGCTTAAACGCTGGCGGCCATCATGCTGCGAACGGCGTGTTGCATACCATCGCAGCACTTCTGCTGTTTCGTGTGCTGCAGCAAATGACCGGCGCACTTTGGAAGAGTGCCATTGTCGCTGCACTATTTGCCGTTCACCCGCTGCACGTCGAGTCGGTCGCATGGGTGAGCGAGCGAAAAGACGTTCTGAGCGCAGTTTTCTTTTTTCTCATGCTGGACGCATACGTTCGTTACGCACGGGCGGCATCGATAACGCGCTATCTCGTGGTGACCGCCCTGTTCGTGGCAGGACTTATGTCCAAGCCCATGCTGGTAACCGCCCCGATTGTCCTTCTCGTTTTGGATTACTGGCCGCTCCGTCGTTTTGAGAAAATCGCCTCCTCAACAGGGAAGGCGAAAGTCTTTCAGTCAGACAATCAAAGGCGCATCATACGACGGCTTTTTCTGGAAAAGATTCCCTTGTTCATCCTTTCCGCCGGCGCCGGTATCGTTACATTTGTGCTGCAGAAACGCGCCGTTGGCGCGCTTCCTCCGCTGCCGTTTCTCTGGCGGGCGGAGAATGCAGTCATGAGTTACGTCATTTACGCCTGGAAAACATTGTGGCCGACGCGCCTCGCCGTTTTTTATCCTCATCCAAATGATACTTTGGGAACTTGGCAGGTTGTTCTCGCGATTGCATTCCTCCTCGCCATCACTTGTGCGGCAATCGTTTGCCGAGATAAGCGACCTTATCTGTTTACCGGTTGGTTCTGGTACCTTGTTATGCTGGTTCCCGTGATTGGGCTTGTTCAGGTTGGTGAACAAGGCCATGCCGACCGTTATACCTACCTTCCTTCTATCGGTTTGTTCCTGATCGCAGTTTGGGCTGCTGGCGACGTAGGAGCAGTGGGCCAGGTCAGATTATGGCGTGGTGTAGCCACCGCAAGCACCGTAATGGTCGTAGCTGCCCTGGCATGCACGGCCTTCACTCAAACGTCGTACTGGCGAAACAGCGAGACGCTTTGGACGCATGCTCTCGCCGTCACCACCGACAACGATTTTGCCCACAATAATCTCGGCTACCTCTGCGTCGACCGCGGTGAACCTGACAAAGCGATGTCGCATTTTGAGGCCGCGTCGAAAATCAGGTCTGGTAAGTTAGATCCTCATTACAAACTCGGTACCGCGTTTGTAGAAATGAATCTCGGAGACGCTCTGGCGAGAAAAGGGCAACCCGATGAAGCGATGGCCCACTTCGAACAAGCGATAAAGCTGCAACCCGACTACGCAGAAGCCTATTACAATCGCGGAAATGTTCTTTATGCAAAGGGGAGGGTCGACGAAGCAATGGCTGATTTTGAGAAGGCCCTTCAAATACAACCCAACGACGCGGATGCTCATACCGGCCTTGGTAACGCGCTTCTGCGCAAAGGTGGCCTGAAGGAGGCGATCGCGCACTACAGCCGGGCAGTGGCGTTAGCGCCCGAAGATCCGCACTCTCGTAGCAATCTTGCCTGGCTGCTGGCAACATCAAGTGATGCCTCGATCCGGGACGGCGCAAAGGCGGTCGAACTAGCGCAGCAAGCGGTATCCCTCTCAGGTGGTAGAGAACCCCTCTTTTTTCGGACGCTCGCTGCCGCTTATGCAGAAACCGGCCGTTTCTCTAACGCCATCGCGGTGATACAACAAGGTGTAGCCATTGCCAGGGTACAGGGGAAAACCGGTCTGGCGGATCTTCTCGAAGAAGACGTTTTGCTCTATCGCCAGCAGGTTCCGCTTCGACGAACGTCTGCCGGCGATTAACTCACAACGTTGTACGGCTTGCGATAAAGACTTCGGGCACGTGAGGTCATCTCGCCTCCTTATGATACGGTAAACCAAGGTCGTAAAGCGAGATTTCGTCGCGGAGAGCGCTCGACAAAGTGGGGTTTCCCTGGATCTCTGCGGCCTGCAATGCCTGTTCGGCAGTTTTCTTGGCATCAACAAAGCGGCCAGTCTCAGCGTATGCTGCAGCCAGGGTGCGTAGAACAATTGCGCGATTTTCGCTCCGAGAGCTCTCGGATTCTGCCCGTTCGGCCAAGAGGACAGCCTCTGATCCATTTCTGAGCGACGGGTCGGCAGCTGTCGCCAGCAGCCACGCCAGATTACTCTGGGCGGGTACGTTCTCAGGCGCAATCCGAAGCGCATCTCTGTACTGCGCAATTGCATCCCGGACGCGGCCTTTTGCGAGAAACACGCTTCCCAGATTTGCGTGAGCATCCGCGTTTTCCGGGCGCAACTCGAGGACTTTTTGGTAATGAGCGATTGCCTCATCTGTCCGGCCGATTCGAAACAAGGCGCTCGCAAGGTTGTACTGAGCCTCAGCCTGATTTGGCGATACGGCGAGGCAGGCTGAGTAACCAGCGATGGCACCATCTAAATCACCTTTGGAAAGAAGCGCAATTGCCAGATTGCAAGAGGCATCGGCGTAATCCGGCTGGATCGCGATCGCTTTCCGATAATGAGTAACAGCCTCATCTACACGCCCGCTCGCAAAAAGCGTAGCGCCAAGATTGTTGTGTGCTTCTGCATCAGCAGGATTTATTTCCAGTGCTTTTTCATAATGAGCGATAGCTTCGTCGGGCTGGCCTTTGTGTACGAGAAGACCGCCTAGATTATAATGGGCCTCCGCGTAACTTGGCCGCAGCTCAACGGCCTGGCGGTAATGAGCAATCGCCCCATCAGTATTGCCTTGCTCATTCAGAACGATACCCAAATTATAATGCGCCATCCAGCAACCGGGATTCTTTGTCAGCGTCGCTGTGTACAGGGTGACAAGATTATGGTAAACGGCAGTTTGTCGCCACGTCAGAACAACAAGCAACAGAAGCAGAACCCCACAGGTCCCGACAAGCGGCGTTGTAGCCACGGCGCTGCCCGCCACGCCGGAGCCTTGAGGAGGCCGATGGCGCGATTTCGATGGCAACACTGAAAGGTGCCTCGACGCAGTCAGGCGGCTAAAACCTGTTACGATGCCTGCGCTAGCTAGCGCCAGCGGCCCCATGCTCGCCAGATATTGAAAGTGATCGCTCACAAATGAGTAGCGAAAGAAATAGACGCTGAAAAATCCAAGCACAGGGAACAGCGAAACCACATAGTATGCGGCGGCAAGCAATACCGCGCGGCTCCATTTCGCGCGGTTCAACCACAAACCAAATAATCCAGCTAATGCCGCGAGCAGCGGCAAATAGGCGATTAGTTGGGACGAATCGATCTCCCACCTCGGATAGATGAAGATCAGCGGATGCGGCCATATCAGCTTCGCCAGGTAAAACCATATCGCGCGCCCCGCGATGATAACACGTTCCGGCCAAGTCTGCGCCCACTCAGCGCCAATTGCGCCAGCGTGGAACTTCTGTTCCAAAATCGTCCAGACGCTCGCGAGCGCGGAAATTATGACAAACGACGCAAGCACTGCAACATCACGCCAACGGATCCGACCCGTTCTCCACCAGATACACAGGGCAAGTACCACAGGCAACATGACCACGGAAGGCTTGCTAAGGGTCGCAAGAATGAAAAACAACAGGGACAAAGCGAAGATCCACCAACACCCGTGACTGCGTGGTCTCAGCTCTGTGTTTGCCGCTGAGGGCCCCGCGTCTCCCCTTCGTAAAGGAGAGAGGATTGAGGCGAAGGAGTTGGCAGCTTGAGTCTCGCTCTTAATGCTGAAACCCTCACCCTGCCCTCTCCCTTGCGAAGGGAGAGGCGAAGGCAAGCTAACGCTTTTGACGTCTGCCCATTTTAGAAAACAGAAGATCGACACGAGATAAAAGAAGCCCGATTGCGTATTTTTCAGCTCAGTTACCCAGGCGACTGATTGGACCATCACCGGGTGCAAAGCCCATAGCGCCGCGCCCAGCCACGCGCCGCGGACATTTAGTTGTCGCAAGATCTGCCAGAGCAAGACAGCCGATCCAGCGTGCAAAAGCACATTCAAAAGATGGTATGGCCAGGGCGACAAGCCGACGAACTTGTGCACGATCCAAAAAGTCGTCAGCACCAACGGGTAATAGACGGCTCGCGCGCTCGTCCAAATTTCTTTCAATCCCAGCGGACCAATGATGCAGGGGTTGCGAGTCAGATGTGATTCGTCATCCCAAATGAAGTCGGCATTAAAGACGCGAGCGTAGGATATAAAAACGAGGGCGATTAAGAGGAACGCCCAAAGCCATTCTCGCCGAGCGAAAAATCTAACCACTAATGAACACTAATGCACACGAATGGCTTCGCCGCAGTTAAATCGTTGAATCGGATTTGGAAAATGATTCGCGTCAATTCGCGTGTTTCGTGGGCCGTCAACATGACGAGCATAGTAACCCTGTTGACCATGCCTGAGTCTTCTTATCCGTGCCATCGGTGTAATCCGTGGTTCTGTTGACAAAAATTCGTGCTTATTCGTGTTCATTCGTGGTTTTACTCTCCTCGATCCAGTCTTTAGGAATGGCAAAACACGCCCCTATCCGGACAATGGTTCCAAAACGCGGAGTAATCTTCGGGATATGTGCTGTTCTCGCCGTGATCACCTGGTTGATTTTCGGTCAGACGCTTGCACACGATTTCGTCAACTACGACGACGAACTCTATGTTTACGATAATGCGAAAATAGCGGGGGGCCTTTCGCTGCAAAACATAGGGTGGGCATTCACACACACTGTTTGTGCTAATTGGCACCCTCTGACAGTCATTTCGCACATGCTGGATTGTCAGCTGTACGGACTGAAGCCGGCCGGGCATTACTTCACCAGCGTTCTTTTGCACACCATCGCTGTCATCCTCCTGTTTCTCGTGATGCGACAAATGACAGGGACTTTGTGGCGAAGCGCTTTTGTTGCGGCGCTGTTCGCAATTCATCCATTACACGTGGAATCGGTAGCTTGGATCTCCGAGCGGAAGGATGTGTTGAGCGCCGTATTTTTCATGCTAACTCTCGGCGCCTACACTCGATACATCCGGACGCTGTCGCTTACATTCTACCTCTTTGTCCTCCTCTTTTTAACGTTCGGCCTCATGTCAAAACCGATTTTGGTGACGGTTCCGTTCGTATTGCTATTACTCGACTACTGGCCTTTAAAGCGATTTGCGTCAGAGACTCCAAGCAAATCAGGCCAGCGGCGGAGAACTGAAGGCCGCGCGGATTTCCGACAAATCTTCCTCGAAAAAATTCCGCTGCTATTTTTTTCGTTTGCTTCCTGCGCGGCCACTGTTCTCGCCCAGCGTCACTTTATCGATCCTATCGACAGGCTGTCATTAGCAGAGCGGCTTGGTAATGCTGCCGTGGCAATTCTCGTCTACCTGCGACAACTAGTGTGGCCATTTGGGTTGTCCGTCTTTTACCCTCATCCAAGGCACAGCCTTTCTGTCGTTCAAGTCTCGATGGCAGCGCTGTTGCTCCTCGCAGTCAGCGTTGCCGCCTTCATCTACAGACGGAAACATCCTTATTTTCTAACCGGCTGGTTTTGGTTTTTAGGAATGCTGGTGCCCGTGAGTGGGATGGTTCAAGTCGGCACGCAGGCTCATGCAGATCGCTACACTTACTTACCGCAGATCGGTCTGTATATTCTCGGGACTTGGTTCGTTGCCGACATTGTAGCGTCGGGGCGCAATCAACGCGTTCTCCTCGGCACGGCAATGGTTTCATCAATCGTGATCTTGATGTGGTCCGCCTGGAAACAAACAAGCTACTGGCATGATAGCCGCACGCTCTGGACACACGCCCTCGACGTCAATTCACAGAACGACACAGCGCATAACGGCCTTTGCAACCTCGCCTTGAGGCAAAATCGTTTTGAAGAAGCGGTCTTTCACGCGCAGAAAGCCCTGGAAGTCCGGCCTGACAGTGCCGATGCCCATAACAATCTCGCACTTGCGCTTTTGGGCACAGGCCAAAAAGCCGAAGCGCTCAGTGAATTCCGAAAGGTTATCGAGACAAGCCCAGCCCGTCCACGGGTGCACTACAACCTCGCGACATTGCTTTCGGACAGCGGCCAGCTCGATGAGGCGATCGCAGAGTTCCGGAAGGAATTACAGATTCAGCCGGAGTTCGTAGAAGCCCAGAATAATCTGGGTACTGCTCTTGAACGGAAAGGAGCGCTTGATGACGCAGTCACTTGCTTCCAAAAAGCCATCCAACTGGATCCGCGGCATCCCAAAGCTAATTACAACCTGGCAACAGTTTTCCTGCGACAAGGCGAGTTCGATCAAGCAATTGCCCATTTAGAAAAGGAATTGCAAATCAATCCGGCCAGCGCAGAAGCTCATAATGATCTTGGGATTGCGTGGTCGCAAAAGGGGCGCATCGACAAAGCAATCGGCCAATGGCAAAAGACTCTGGAGCTACAGCCACAAAATCTGAGCGCTTACTGCAACCTCGTGTGGGTGTTCGCCACATTTCCCGACGACGCCATTCGCAGCGGGGCAAAAGCGGTCGCTCTAGGCGAGCGGGCACTGGAACTCTCCGGGGAGAAAGATCCTAGAATTTATCGCCTGCTGGCTGCGGCGTATGCGGAGAATCGGCAATTCGACAAGGCAATTGAAACAGCGCAGCGTGGGTCAGACCTAGCTATGAAACAGGGAAACTCCGCGATCGCAAACGCGCTCGAATCCAATATCGATCTTTATCGACATAACCTTCCGCTGCGCGATGCGAACAAGTAAAAGCCTCGCCTTTCGTACTTGTATTGATGCAACCGTGGAACGGACCAACCAACTCTTCGGTGCCACTTTGCAATCAGGCAACGGCCGGGGCCAGAGATTGACGAGTCGGTATGGGTCGCTGTGTCGCTCCGGAAATTCAACATTATTCCCATTGAAGGAGCTTAGTCCTCGGATCGTAGGGAGATAGGCCCGCAAAGTTGTAGTCGCGTAATATGGGTCGGCCGTTCGAGGGATGCCCGAATGCCGTTCGATATGAAAAACGGCGCCAAAGCAAAACGGCCGGACTCTGTGAGGAGCCCGGCCGCTGTGAATTTGTGCTAGCTGATTTTTAGAAGCGCTTCTTCAGCCCGACGTACCAGAACCGGCCTTTGATCGTGGTCAGCGACTCGTCGTAGCCGTTCTCGAAGCTGCCGGCCACGAATGGTGGATCTTCGTCGGTCACGTTCTGCATACCGAGCGTGACCGTGGTGTTGTTCAGCCACCATTTCCAGTTGCTGCAGCCGTACTCAGCTGTGGACACTGGGATGACATTCTTTTCCTTGCCATCCTTCATCTTCACGTTTTTGCCGCCGTCCTTGGCAAAGCCAGGCACCTCCGCTGGCGCGGGCGCTGGGAAGTTAAACGTATAGTTCAGGATCAGGTCGAGCGTAACCCAAGTCTCCACTTTGCGTGCGTGTGCACCGTCCTCGCCGGTTAGAGGGACAGTTCTCGGCGTTGGGGGGTTGGGCGTTCCGCCGCCGTCGTAGGTCCCGACCAGATCGATATTGTCATCTTCATACTGACCGATCCAGTGAACAACTGCTCCCACATCCAGGCCACCTAGCCATGTGTCAGCCGGGCCATCGTAGAAGATACTGAAATTGGCTCGATTTCTCGGCAGCGAACTAGTCAGCGTAAATGACGTAGGCAAGAACTCGCCCGCTATACCGAAGCTGTCTTGACCGGGAGTAGGCTGAAGCTCGGCCCGGGACAACCAGGTGCCGTTGACTGTAGTGGTCAATCTACCCCAATCTCCGGCACCGAAGATCGTTGAATCCAGGATATAGATCGCTTCGTAGTCGAGACCTTCGAAAATCGCCCCGGCAAGGTTTGAGCGGGGATCGATTATCAGCGTGGCGGCACCGGTTTGCGGGTCGCGCGTTACCAGATCTGCGAAAGGCCCGCCAGGACCGCTGCCCTGGAGAATCAACTGCGCGCCTAGAAGCGCCACGATGTCGCGCATATCAATGTGCCACCAATCAGCGCTCACCGTGAGGCCCTTGAGCCATTTCGGGCTGTAGACGGCCCCGTAGGTCCATTCATAGGCCACTTCGGGATGCAAGAATGGGTTTCCGCTTTGGCGTTCCTCCACCTGCGGCTCTGTAGCAGTGGAAAACGGATCCACGACCAGCGGGAAGCTCTGTTGGCCTGCGGGCGAAAGTTCGAGCACTGTCGGCGCGTGAAACGCTTCAGTGTAACTGCCACGCAGGGTCAGCGCGCCGATATACTTCGGATCGATCGGCTGCCAGCGTACGGATACTTTCGGCTTTTGCGCGTCGTACGTACTGTGCCCAGCCGGCTGCGACGTACTTAGCACGGGAGAGGTATTCTGGCTGAACCACTGCTCGCGCTCGGCAAAGTCAACTTCGAAACTATAGAAGCCAGGGAAGTTCCATGTGGGACTGGTGAAGGGTACCCTTATTTCCTCGTAAATACTCCACACGTCGCGGTTCACCCTTGAGCCCTCGCTGTCGACGGAGCCGATTGATGAAAACGTTGTGTTCAGTGAATCCGGCTTGCGGTCCCACCTTTCGCCGTAATACTCGCCGCCGATTGCAAACGACACTGGCCCCGCAGGGAGATTAAACAGATCACCGTTAATCGTGGCGTAATACAATGGTAGCTCAAAGGTGGCCGAGTTATGCAAGTTGACATAAGTCCGGGCTATCGCCGCATTCGTATTGCGACCGAAGAAACCCAAGAAAGGATTAAAGGCCGTGCGCGGATCTGTATCCAGCAACGCTTCGCGCAGACCAGGCTTGCTGACCTCACCTATTGACAAATCCTCACCCTCGTTGCGAGCGTAACGGAAACCCATTTCCCAGTTCCACGTCTTGAAATAATCGCCAAATTCTCCCATTTCGCCCTTAAGTCCGACATCGAAGAGCATATCCCAGTAGGTAAACTTCTCGTGTCTGGGGCCGGTGTCGTTAATGCCACGAAACCGGACGCCGGTAGTCATAGGGGTTGGGACCCCGTTAATAACCAGAGTGGTGTCGCCAACTGTGAACGGATTAAACGGATTTGAGATAGGCACACTGATGCCTTGTGGACTAAACGCTACGCTGGTTCCCGGACTGTTAAATGGATCCGGCACAAACGGCACAGCCGCCAGGGATGAATCGAAAAAGGACCGCGCAATTTTGAAATCGGCAAATATCGTCAAGTATTTGTCGCACAGATCCCGGGTGAACGAGCCGTAGAACGTCTGGCGATCTGCCGGAGGCAGCGCCGGCGTGAAAGCGGCGAAGTTAAAGAAACTGTAGTCCCCATCCCCAGGCGTACCGTTTATAATGCCGGGTACCGCAAATCGACTGGTATAAAATGGAGAGGTTGCGACGTTAGCGCTCGAATGCGGGGTCGGAGAATTCGCGCTGAAAAACAACCTGGGGATCAAACGTTGACCTTGGACTCGGCCAGGTTCGTTCCCACTGCGAACGTCGAATCCTCCAAATGGAACAAAATTTCCGTTGCTGGAAATGTCGCGGTCGCGGCTGAAGATGCCACCTGTGCGCTGGTAGAAATCGGCGATAACGACGATGTCGGTCTTGTCATCGCCTGTGCCGGCTTTCAACCACGTTTCCCATTCACCCATATCGTTGGAGCCTCCCAGGTTTGTGTTCCCGTAGGTGCCACCGATCTCCAAGCCACGGTATTTGTGGATCAAGAAGAAGTTGACCACACCGGCCACGGCATCGGCTCCGTACACAGCCGAAGCGCCGTCCTTCAGGATATCGATGTGATCGATCATCGAGAAGGGAATCAACTGGATGTCGTAGCCACCGAAAATTGCAGCCTGTGCGATACGCTTGCCGTCTATCAGAATCAGCGTCTCTTTTGGCAAAATGCCGCGCAGGTTGATTTGAACGGTACCGTCACCGCCATTGGCAATGTTCTGGTTAACCGTCCCGCCCGCCTCTTGCGGGATAAAGGTGGTCAGGTCGGTTGCGTTGCGGATACCGAGCTTCTCGATGTCCTGCGGACGGTAGGTGTCCACCGGGTTCGGGCCGGTCTCTTCCGCCGTGGGAATGTTCGAACCGGTCACGATCACGCGCTCGACCTCAGCCGAAGGCGCCGGCGCACCCGGCTGAGCCGGAACGGCTGGTGCGGGCAACTGAGCGGATGCGCTTGATGCAAAAATTAGAGGAAATCCCACGGCCGCCACAAAGACGGCGCCAAGGAATCCGAGTTTATTTAGCACGTTTTTAGTCATTAGTTTCTCCATTGGTTTGGTTAGGTTTTGACAGGCTTATTAAACTTTCCGAACGCTGACAAGTTTTTTTTTCACTTTTTTCAAAGTTTTTTTGAACGGCCTTCTGGGCCTACTTGTCGCGTCAACTTCCCGTTTAATAGAACGCCTCAGGGGCTGGCAAGCTTTTTTTTGACTTTTTTCAAAGTTTTTTTGAACCGTTGAAACCGTGAATTCCGCGGATTTTTGCGACCACGGATTACGCGGATAGCACGGATAATTTTTGCCCTGATCTATCTAAACATCACCGGGCTGGACCTGGCCATTCTTTTAATTTTCAAGAATGCGCGATTGGAATGGAAACGAGTGTTGCGTCCGCACGAATCTGACGAATGCAGCGATCCTGATCTTGATGCGTAAATCTTCTTATCCGTGTCATCCGTGGTTCTGAAAATCAGTGTTCATTCGTGGTTGGTTGGAGGATGAAATCCGAACTCGCTCTGCAGTTTTCCCCACAGCCAATCGAGGAAACTATCCTTCTTGATCGCAGCAGCATTTGTGGCGGCCAGCGTTTCTGCTTTGTCGACGTCGCCGTTCAAACAGTAGAGATAGGTAAGCAGATACGTGTCGTTGAGACTAAGCGCGCCGCGATCTTTCTTGTTCTCCAGCAGACGAATTGCTCCGTTGATATCTCGTCGCGCAAGTGCTCCCGCAACCAGGTCTTGCATGGCTTCCAGCGGCGGCGGTTGCGATTTTTTCGCCACACGCTCCGCAATTGCCAGCCGCAACCCGTCACTTCCCAGCAGCTCCAGGACCGGTATTCGCAGCTGGGAATGGCGCAGATAAAGATCCAGTTCGGCCAACTCGTTGCCTCCCACTGTTTCGGAAAAATATCGCATCTCGCGAACAGAGAAGAATGATTTCAGCGATTCGTCTGGTGTCTCCGGCCAAATGCGGTTAATGATCGGGGACCAAACAAAACGGTAAACGGCGGACGATGCATCCATGTAAGTCGAAGTGAAATCTAAATTCGCCTGCTCATTCCACACCACATCCGTCAGCCGCTTGGGATAATTGTCCGTTAGAGGCGCTACGTCCCCGGTGATGCGATCGATTTCCTCGCCGTCCATCAAAAACAATGCGGCCAATTGTTGAGGGCTTTCGACGCCGATCCGCCGCAAATCCGGGCCCGCCGCAGCGGGCTGGCTCCACAATCGCCGTAACTCCTCTTCGTTGACGCGGCGCCCCGGCCCTTTGATCCCCATCATGATCCACTGCTGATCGGCGCTCGCCCAAACCAAGGCGTTGGGGAACGCATTGTGAAACGCGCGAAGAATCGCCTTTGATTCCTCCACCTTCAGTTGATTCATGGGCAGCCAGAACGTAGCGATTCCGCCCTCATTCAGCCGGCTTTTCATCAATGAAAAAAACTCTTCGGTGTAGAGATTGACTGAACCAGCGACTTTCGGCGGAGGCGGTTCGCCCGTGATAATATCGTACTGCCGCGGGCTGGCCTGAAGGAAGAAGCGCCCGTCCTGGACCACTGCGTGGACACGGGGATCGCGCAACGGATTAGAGTAATTGATGCCGGTATAGAAATCGGCGAGATGGAAGACTTCTTTCGAAATGTCCACGATATCCACACGCTTAACGTTCGGCCCCTGGAGCAATGCATCTGCGGTGACGCCGCACCCGTAGCAAATAAGCAATACGTCTTCCGCTTCCGGACGAAGAGCTAAAGGAAGATACGCGAACAATCTCATGTAACGCTGATTGCGCGGATTTGTGGCCGACATCGAAAAGGCGTTGGTCAAGAGCCGGTAGTAATACGGTTCGCCAAAAAGATCGCGTCGCAGCAGCTGGTAGGTGTCTGAGGTGCCCTCGATCCTTTTCACGACATGTGCAAGCACGTTACCGTGTTCATCTATTTCGTAAGGACGACTCGCGTGTGCGAAGTGCGATTCGGCACGGTCATGTGGAAAAATTGCCAGGAGGAGGATCACCGCCGCACAAAGCGCGATGATAATCAAACCGATCGGTCGCCGGATCGACCAGCTTGAGCGCTCGCTCACTAAAACGCCGAGCAAAGCGTAAACCACAGCGCAAAGTACGAGGCTCCGTTGATAGCCAATGCCGGGCAACAAGACGAAACTTGCAAAAAGCGGGCCGATCGCCGCCCCTGTTGTGTTGA
>DASWDX010000514.1:0-14139 GCA_036395055.1 Pyrinomonadaceae bacterium
CAGCATGGCAACTGCACACAGTGAATAGAGGACGGCCAATTGCTCCGTCATGAACAATCCCACGCAGTAGATCCGTATTAAGAATGTGACACAAGCCAAAAACACTGCCGCGGCGAGCCCGCCCAACCGAAGCCGAATTACTTCGAAAGCTGACCACGTGGCTAGGGCCATAACAATGGTAAGGACTAACGTCACCACACGGAAGTCGTGCCTTAGTATTTTCAACAGGACCGCTAATAACAGAGGAAAAGACTCCCTGGCCCCAAACATAAGAGTCATCTGTTGCCCATTAAGCAGTTCGCAAGCCCCACTGTAATAGAAATTCGAGTCGCCGAGCGGAAAGATACCCCAGATTTGAGACGGAGTAACCGCAGGATGTGAACCGGTATTGTAGCACCATGCTTGAAAGGCGGCCTGGGTTAACGCTATGACTAATAATGACCATGCGCTCGTTCCTTTACGGCGAAACAAGAACGGCAGAACTGCCGCCAGCGCGCAGGCTGCCAGGACAGTCCAAGTCTCCTTACAGAGAGGACGCAACCACACTACTGACATAGGATGGGTCAGGACCCAAACGGCAGGAAGAAGTGCTGCCAATGGAGGGACGACCGCAAAACCTTTACGAATCCAGTACAGTCGAGTTTGCTGTGACATCTAATTATGATCTGCCAACGTCAGGCGGTTGCACGAAGGAAGTCAAGAGGCAAGTTCTTCTCCTTTTGGTAACAATGAGCGACAAATGTCTAGGCTGGATTACTCAGTGAGGGTGCAGATTGATATGTGAATTTATTCGCGTCTGGCGGGCGGATGGCACTAATAATGACGCTTTTCATGACATTGTCACCGCAAGTTGTGCTCTCGAACAAGCTCTTAGCTTAAACAGCTCCTCCTCTTGCGTGGCTTAAGGTCAAACAGACCAGCCTGATGGTGGAACGCTTTAGCGGTTGCTGGCCTCGTCGCCGAGACCTGCACAGGAAATCTCAGTGAGGCACAAATTAGCGGCAGTCGCCGGGACAACCACTCACCGCGGGAATTCATTCGCGTGGTAAGCGGAAGCTATAAGAGTAAATCATTAGTGTCCTGTAATCGGCGACAATTCTTTTGGGCGTTTGGAGTCGTTGCCCTCGGGAAGCATTTCCTTTGGAACGTCATAGACTAGAAACGAGTAGGCAATGTGGTCCACAGGCGTGAAATGCTCTCTTAACCATCTGTACTCCTCAGGATTTCGATTAACTCCGACCAAAGCGTTGACGGGCACGGCAATCCGACCGGCCTGCGGTTTACGAGGGTCCACGATAACTCCAGGATGACGGCGAACATATTCGTTTAGATACCATTCATTGCCTCGCCAATCCAAGTTCGAGTCTGCAAGGTGTCGGTATGCTAGCTTCCTGTCCGGAACAAATTCATTAAAATACGAGATAAAATGTGGATAATATGAAAGAGCAGATGCAGCAACCCAGACGACGAAAATCACCGCGGTATATTGTCGAACCTTGGAGTCCGGGGCAGCTAGGAATCTTCCGCAAAAGACCGTAGCCAGCGCGAATACGGGTAACACATGACGAATGCCGATCTGCGCGTTAAAGAAGAAGTTGAAGTAGACCCAGTAAATCAGAATCGGAACTAACAGAAAAATCTCGTCTCGGCGAAGTCCTCTCGCCGCTGGCTGGGCGCGCCTCGAAAAATAGCCGAGCAATGCCACCAAAAATATGATTTGCGTCGCAATCGGCACCTTGAAGAAGGCCGCGTAAAAATAATACCCGGGGAACCCATGAAGTGTGCCGTCATGATGATTCACTCGAAGGTGCCCTGCCATGTAAATGTTTCCCCAAGCTTGCCCCATCCTCTCCTCGAACTTGACCAGATCCAAGCCTTGAACGTAAGGCACTGGCAGTGGAAGCGGCAGGTTGGCGACGATCGGCGTCCCCTGGAGTTTTTTGAAAAATGGGTCCTTCAAGGTATACCCAGACAAGGGCGTTCCAACGCCATTGAAGCCGAATCCCAGATTGATTTTCACGATGCTCACAGCGGCGAAGAACAATATGACAATAAACCAGCGGCGTAGATTCCAGGTGAGGCTATGTGATCGGTCAGGGTTTGTCAGTTCGGTTGCCTGCGTAAAGCGACAATAAATCGCTGCAATCACCAAAAAAATCGGATACAAATAAACGCACGAGTATTTGGCCAGTTGGCTTAAACCGAGCGTCACCGCGCTAAAAAAGGCGCGTCGTTTGCCGCCTAACTTTAGAAAATGCCAAAAGTGGTAGAGTGCCATGGTCGTCATCAAGGCGGCCGGCAAGTCAGCCGTCACCAACTGGCCGTGCGCCAGCAGAGTGGGATCGAAGACGTAAAGACTCAGCGACAGAAGAGCTCCGTTACGGCCGTAGAGTTCATAGCTCCACTTCAACACATACAGCGCCAGCAATAGCGAGAGAAGAACGGTCGCGTACCGGCCGCGTTTTACCTGACCGATCCACGAAGTGTCTAGTGACATACCTGCCGTCCGGCCAAAGACGGCGAGATTTCCGCTCGTCATGGCATGGACACTTGAAAAAGGCATGGTGCTGCTGTTTATGGCTCCAGTTCGCTCGGGAAAGCCATTCAATACGCGATAGCCGTACTGGTAGTGAAGAGGCTCATCAGTAGTAAGCCCCTTGTGACGCAAGCTCGTCGTTTGTATCAGCACGAACACAGCTAACAACGTGCCGCAGACGATCAACCAGCCCGGCCTCGTGATCGCCTGCCATGCTCGACTACTCATTGATAAGCTCCGTAACCCGATGCGGCGATTGTAAATCGCCGATATCTCTCTCTTGTGAAGGGGACCAACTTCTTAAAGTCTGGGGCCGGCCTCTTAGTCCGACTGTGGAAGCTTGGGCGAACGGATGACGTCTGCGTCGAATTCACCGACTGAAATGATGTAATCGACGTTCGCCTGCTGTTGTGGCGTGAGTTCATTTACATTCTCGACCCAAATACGCAGGGAATGATCGTTCCACACCAGAGAAGCAATAAAAAAAACATTCCATTTGTTTTGGAAGATATTTTCCTTCAGCAAAAGGAGAATGCTGCTGCCATGTGATGGACGGAAACCCAGGGAACGGAACGTGTGGATAACATGGGAGGTTTTTGCGCCGACGTTGAGCCAAGGCGCTTGGAGCCCCTGATTCTTTCGCTGTGTAAAGGCTGCGAGAGCGAACGCCACCAAGAGCGTTCCGACGATTCGGAAAATCCGAGGGGATGCTTTCCTGAAAGCAGCGCCGACAATTGTGTTTGTTTCTGCAGGCAGGAGACGGTTGCCAACGAATACCGAAAATTTTGAAATCAGAGTGATCAAATCAAACGCAACCTTTGCAAAGATTATTGCCCATCCGAACAGCAGAAGATAAAGGGATGCATTGTCGCGGATGGGGACGATAAACGCCAAAGGAAGGGGCACGATCACTATCCAGAATGCCATGAGCTGAAGCGTGCGGTCTCGGCGTAGAAAAGCATAAATGAAAACCAGCGACCACAAGAGTAGCAGCTCTATTGGTGTGATTGTATCCCCGGCAAACAACAATTGACCAACAAACCTGGCGTTGGAAGCTGTGAAATTATGCCATGAATATTCGGGTCGATAAGGATCTAGAGTTGCCAGCGAGCCGCTGCCGTGGGTTTTCCCGTAAATATAAAAAACTGTGAGCAATCCAGCAATCAGCTGCGGTGTGACGTAAGACCGAATCCAGCGCGAGAAAGCTTTCCAGTCTGCCCAGGCAGGAGATTTCAGAAACTCATAAATTAAAACGATTACTGGAAGCGTAACTGCCATTTCCTTGCAGTTAAGCGCCATAACATAGAGGCCCAGAAATCCCAGCAATTGCGGCGGCCGCAGAAAGATCTGTCTCTCGCGAACATGTATGTAGTAAGCCAATGCCGCGAAATAAAAGAATCCAGATAACACGTCATAAATAAACGCACCAGTAAACACCAGGCCGGCAAGCCGCGGGTGGTAACAAAGAGCGAGGACAGCAATGAAAGCGATCGAGCGCGAGGAGGCGAGACGCCGGCTCAAGTAATAAACCAGGGGAATGGATGCAACGAGAATGGTGATCTGGACGATTCGATAAGGAAGAGGATCCAGGTCGAAGAAGTGATAGAGCGGCAGATAGTAAAGAGCGCCTCCTGGTCGATAAAGATAGAGAGGCAGATCGTAAAGGGCGTCTCCCGGACAGAGAAATAGCTTCCAGAATACGATATTTGCGAAAAGCGATTTCAGCGCTCCAGCACACCAGCAGATCCCGATGTTCCCCATCTCGTCTTCACGGAAACCCCCGCGTAGCGCCGGAAGAGCAAAGTGAAGGAAATAGGCGATGAGAACGGCCACGCAAACCGCGTCAAATATGATGCGTTGATACGTCCGTCCTCTCTCCGCGCTCTCCATATCACCCGAAGTTGGAGCAGAGACGGTACGATTGCCGACCGAAATGAGCTCTCATTTTCGACTCTGCGGTGTGTCGTTTGGAAGCATTAACACCAGTCCGCCTGCCTGCAAAACGCGATGCCAGCCCGGATCTAACGATTGAAGCATGGCCAGCACCCTGACGCTCTCCGATTCAGGAGCAGCCACCGCATTTGCACGGCCGCTTTCTATCAGCAGGCGAAACCGAGCGGCCAACCATTCCAGCCGTTTCGGATCGTTATTTTTCTGTTCCTCTACGAAGGCTTGCGCCTGGCGGCGAAGAAGGCCCTCCTTTGGGTTGCCTGCGTTGGCGAAATAATGCGTGACGAGCCGAGGAGCTACAGCTTTCATTTTCGGGAAGAGAAGCGGCAACTCGCAGCTGGCAGTCCAGTCTGGTGCGAGCAGTTTACTGTGCGCAATGTATTTGCCTGCAGCCCTGGCGAAATCGGTGTTCGCTGGGAGAAGCTGGTATTCGCTTGGCGACTTCCAGCCGATTCCGGACTTGGGATTTCTCGGCATAATTGACAATGTGCGATAGCTGTAAACGAAACTAGTAATTACTGCCAGCAGAGCTAGCGTAATCATTGCTCGGTCTTTAAGGGAGCGGCGGCCCCATTCGGTCAGCCAGGGAGCCCCGGCCGCCAGCATCGCGCACAACAACGGCAATTGCAGGAGGTAAACAAGTCGAAAATAGCTTAACGCCAGAATATTCTCCATCCAGCGATGCGCCAGCAGAGGATTCAGACAAAACAGCCACACCGCGCCAAGATAAAAGAACAAAAACAACCCAGTCTTTCCTCGAACGATCAGCAGCGGCACGACAATCATAAGCACGATATTGCGCAAGTGCTCGCCTCGCCTTCCTGCAACATAATCTACCTGTTGGAGCCATGGCACATATTTGGGACCAAAGCTGCGAATATCGATTGGCCTTGGAATAAGATTGAACCTGAGCAATGCAAGTATGCCGATCGGATAGACAAGAGGTATTATTAACCACAGGCAGCGTCGAAATTGCTTCCAAAAATGATCTTGTCCTTTCCATGCGACGAGTTCCACTGCCAAGAATGAGACACAAGAACACCCAAGAACCGCTGGAATCAAATAAAGCGCTGTATTACCCAAGCCTACTCCGGCAGTTGCTAAAAGAATAAGCCATAACAGGTCGCTTTGGTTTTCATGAAGCAGGAATCGATAACTGAGAGAAAGAGCTATCGGCAAAAACAAAATCCAGACGATCGCCTTGCCCTGCCACATTCGGCCAAAAGCGGTATTACCAAACCCGGCTGCCCCGGTGGCATCGACAAGTAAGAATACCACTGCAAGCAGAGCACCCACGCTCGCTGTCCAGCGATTCAGCCCGAATCTCCGGACGCACCAGTAAAACACAAAGGGGATCGAAAACGCAGCAAATGCTTCACCGATTACCTGATAAAAATAGAGAGGATCGATCCTAAGATAATGCCCCAGGAGCGCCATGAGCATTTCATGGCTTGTTGCCAGATGCACCGGCGAAAACGCCGCAGCTTTCATATCGACAGTCGTCTGGTGGAGGTAGACCGGTTTGTGTAGAGCAGAAAGCTGAGCCAACGCTCGATGAAAATAGACTATATCATCCTGATTCGGTCGCCGGACAAAGAGCACTGTAATAGCGCAGCCCGCCGCCACGGCCAACAGAAGAATTTGGGACGGATGAAAGCGATATCCGCAACCAGGCGTGGCGTTCGTTTTCTTCCAGAGCCGGGATAGCAAAAACGAACCAACGAAAGCGATAACAAAGAAACACCACACCATCGTTACGGCTGGCCATCGGACGACTAGAACGAGTTGATAAGACAGTGTCCAAAATGCACTCAGCGCTACCGGTATGAGAAGAATGTCTCCCGCTCGAGACTCGGCTGCTGGTGTTTCAGGAACCGTGGCGACCTTGTTCATCTCGAAGTGGTGTAGGATCGGACGTTGCAGCCAGGCGATTTCTGTACAACAGCAAAACCAAAAAACCCACAAGCAATACCACCGTGATTCGATTCAAATATCATTAAAATTCGATACCATAAACGTGGACCATCACGCGGAAGCGCTCGTCGGCCAAGTGCAACTGGATTAATTGCCCGCGCTGGCGTTTCCAGATTGTGCTGGTGTGCACCGCTAGTTTTGATAACTTGCGCGTGCATTCTGACCACAAACGTCGATCCCTGCAGTCAAGCACACCCTTTTTTTTTTCTCCAGTGAATTTGCGTACCGGAAGCCCTTTTTCACGCATTGAACGCCGCTCAGATTTGCGTCCAGTCGACTATGATCCTGCGATGAGGCCCATTGAATCCAAGCATAGGGAACCGCATACGAGTCGTGGAGATTCACTACGTCCGGCCGAATTTAGCACTGAAAACCAGCAATGAGCGAAATCGCGCGCATAGCAGTGCTCATTCCTTGCTATAACGAAGAAGCAGCGATCGCTAAGGTTGTGAGCGATTTCAAGGCGGCGCTGCCGCGCGCGGACATTTACGTGTACGACAACAATTCGAAGGACAACACGAGTGAAATGGCGCGAGCAGCTGGCGCAACTGTACGCAACGAGCCGCGGCAAGGGAAGGGTAATGTTGTGCGTCGCATGTTCGCCGACGTGGAGGCGAACGTTTACGTTCTGATCGATGGTGACGGCACATACGATGCAACGATAGCGCCTTCGATGGTTCGGAAACTGGTGCAGGAAGGACTCGACCTCGTCTCCGGGCGGCGAATTGCAACAGGAGGCGCCGCGTATCGAAGCGGCCACGTAATTGGTAATCGGCTTCTCACCGGGCTCACTGCGATGATGTTCGGTGTGAAACTGTTCGACTTGCTAACGGGGTATCGCGCAATGTCGCGACGGTTTGTGAAATCGTTTCCTTCCACGGCTGGAGGTTTTGGGATCGAGACCGAACTGACCGTGCATGCGGCGCGCCTTCTGATGCCGATGGCAGAGATGGATACACGGTACAAAGAGCGGCCACACGGCTCAGTCAGTAAGCTCAATACATGGCGGGATGGATTGCGCATTCTCTCAACCATCGTGGGATTACTACGGAGAGAACGGCCTCTCGTGTTCTTTACGGTAATCTGTGCATTGTTAGTTGTGCTCTCGCTCGTATTTGGCATTCCTGTAGTCGTCGAATACGTGGAGACTGGCCTTGTGCCGCGTCTGCCGACGGCGGTTCTTTCGACTGGGTTGATGGTTCTAGCCTTTCTTTCGCTCGCGAGCGGATTGATTCTCGATACCGTGACACGCGGACGATGGGAGCTGAAGCGCCTCGCCTACCTCGCCGTCAGGAGTCCACACGATCTAAAATTACCGTAAGCCGTAGATTATCGCGAAGCTCGTCCGCACAGGCTGTCGGATTTGTGAGGTGGGTATCTCCCGCAGCGGACGGACTTCTGCAGAGGGAAAGAAGATCAACTGGAAGTCTGGCGTGAGGGCAATTTGCGCCATTTTTACATACAATTTGGAGGGACGTTGGCATTGAACGAAACCGCGCAAGACTCAGCAGTGGGCTATCGGCAATAGGAGATATTGGTGAGGCTTGAATTCGGTTTACGTCTCGTTTCGAAATTTCTGGCTTGTGCTGGAATTTTGGCCGTGAAAAACAAAATCGTCGGGAACGGGTAGGTCATATCGTGAGGAAATCGCGCAAGGTCGAACCGTTGCCCGAAAATCTCTACAGTAACGTTATAGCTCTTTTCATATTTGAATACTCCGTGTGCCTCAATTGCTCTAATAGTTGCGCTCAGAAGCGTTGGCTCGATCGGGCGTGGAAAGCCTACAAGAAAAAAGTCGGCAGTTTGCCAGGGCTCTTGCAGCTGAACCACCACCTTGTCGCTCTTCAATGGCGTGGCAGCGGGCATTACAGTGTGGAAATAAGGTCCGAAGCGGGAGATGCCGATGGTCGCTGGTGCGTTATCAATTAATTTTTGGAGATCCTTCCGAAGAACTAGGCGAGCGTCCTCGTGCCGCATAGCACGAGCGTACGCGATGTCGAAGAGTACGGATGGTCCGACAACGAGAAGGAGCACAGCTGCCGAGACAAGAGTAACAGTCCGTTTTTTTTCAAACCCCGACGATAGGTCACTCCAAGCCATCCCCGCAAGGACGCAAAATCCCGGAAACAAAAGCATGGTTGCGCGAGCGAAAAATGGTGCAAGGTAGCCTTTGCCCATGAAGTAAAGATACAAAAGCGAGAAAATCAGGAGAGGGAGGAATAAGCTGTAAAGGCTGCGTCTAAAAACTAGATATAAGATGGCGCAATAAGGAACGGGCCATAGCAGGGGATACATCGCGAATGGAATCAAGTATGTTATGTATTTCCAGACTACGGATAAATTAACAAGCTGGCTCGTACTGAACTCTTGTAACGACGCGTATTTTAGTGTTTCCGAGGTGATAGTTTTTATAACGCTTAACGGATTCAAAAACAGCATCGGATGGCCTAGGAACAGCCCAATTAGAAATCCCAGAGCGATTAACCAAACGGAACCTGCAACGAAGGCTTTAGTGCGTTCCCAAAGCCGAATTCGGCTGCCCGGCGAGTTGTCAGAGCCATCAAACAATAGATATAGGCACGGAATCAGCACGATCATCCCAGCCGGGTAGCGGGTCGCCATTGCTAAGCCTGAAATAAAGCCCAGCGCAATAAGCAGCTGCCAGCGTCGGGATCTTCGAAGCTTAAATGAGAGCCAGATCACCAGTGCGCATAGCAAGTTGGTCAGGATGTGTGTCCGCATGAAATGCGCATAGATCACCTGCATTGGCACAACAGCATAACAAAGCGCGCCGGCGATGGAGGGATAGAAATGGTGAGTCACTTCCTTGATTGCGAGAAATACGATAACAATTGTGCAAAGATCAAAGAGGACCGACATCCATCGGCAAATGTACAAGAGATTGGAAATGTCCTTGCTGTCCGTCGAGTCTTGAAGCGTCACTTCTTTCTTACTGGACAGCTTAAGCACCGCTTGTGGCACAGCCCAGAGGTAATAGTTAAAAGTGCCTTCGAAGTATGCTCCGGGAGACTGGATGCGGCCTTTTAGCAAGTCCAGCTGAAGGAGTCCCCTGAGACTAACGAATTCATCCGGCTGAAAGTTCTGGTCATGACCATATCCGCCGCCGAGGCCCCAGGCTAGTCCGGTTAGTCTAAGGTACGCGGCTAACAGAAGCAGGCCTGCAAAAAGAGCGGGTCGAAGAGCTTTTTGCACAAGTCAAACTTTCGAATCGACACGACGTAAAAAAGGTATTAAGCGCATTAGCTCGGCGGTACCATCGTTTCGTTGTTTGCGACAGGAGTCAGCTTTAGAATTGCTGGCTTTGGACGTGCGTTATTTAGCATGTGCCACTCATATCCTGGAATGGCTGGTAGGCGCGACTGCGCGCCGACGATTTCGTCCGGCGAAACGAATAATGCATAAATCGCAAGCGACTGCCTCAGGCCTTGTTCGACAAGGGCCAAGGCTTGCGGTCGATCATAGGGCCAGACTTTGCTCCACCTGTAGGAGTGATTTCCATCAATCGGAGCGGCGATAAACGATTTTGGTAAAAGCGCGTTCAGGTAAACAGGATTAATATCGGAGAGGACGATTCCGGGTTGTCGTCGCAGCAGTTTAGCAAAACGCCTTTGTGCGATAAATCGGGTGGACGGGAGAGGCCGAGTAGGAAAGTGAACGGCGTCCCACGCCTGTGAGCGGTTGGTCTTGGGTCTGTTATAACCGGAGCGCGAAGGATAGCCGAGACAGGCGGCGCTAAATAGGACGAAGATTGCCAGTGAGGCAAGGATCTGTGTTTTAGCAAACATGTTTTTGGCGGCCCAAATAACGGGCAACACGGCGACCGCGACTAAAAGAATTAAAAGGGGTAGGTAAAAGCGTGCATCCCCCCCAAACTTGTAGGTTAGCAACGCCGCAAGTGTGGTCAAACCAGCTAAAAAGGCACAGATAACAAAGCGGTTGATCCTAATGAAGAAAAAACCTGTAGAGACCAAAAGAATAAAGGCGGGAACAAAGGATGTGCCTGTGCCAAAAAGGTTGGCAGCGTAGTAGTCGCGCGGCGGCTGCAAAGCGAATTCTCTCCACAGGGCGTCTACGTTGGCCGGAAAGTAGCGAAGCGAAAACCGAATGTGCTTCTCGCTCCAAGGTGGGACCCAGAAGTCGTAGCCGGTTTTGAAGGGCGAATGAAATTGGATGGTATTTAGCACCAGTGTCGGACTAGCAGCCAGCGCAAAAATGATCGGAATTGCCGCGCAGTGAAGGAACCAGCGCAGGCGCATCCCTCTCACTGGGAACAGAGCCATGGCCAATAACAATGGCGCCAGAAAAAGCGACTGAATTCGAATGTTTAATGAAAGACCGAGGAAAACTGCCGAAGCATAGATCTTCCAGCGGCGTTCCTCCTCTAACCCTAAGTATGCGAACATAAAGGCCAGAACAATGAACAGTGACGCGCTGATTTCGCTGATTGACGAACGACAGAAAGTGAAGAAACCGGGAAGTGTTACGAGCAGAAGCGCTGCAAGGCCACCGGTTAGCGGCATCGCCAGATAGGTGTAAAACCCAAACACCGCCAAAAGCAGCAGCAGACCCACTGTTTGATTCGTTCGAAACGGCGCCAATATCGCATCTGTACCGCCCAGAATCTTCAGCCAGGGAAGCATCAGCACTGGATAGCCGCAGGGATACCTCGATGGAAGTTTATCGTATCCAATCCGTATCGAAGGCCACCCGTCCTTACGCAGTGCTTTCGCCTGCGCGAAATATTCTATTGCATCTGGATTTGGAGCAAGATCGAGCCCCTCTGTCCTGTTGTAATCAATTTTAAGAACTGCGAAGTAATAGAATGTTAATGCGGAGAGAAGAAGCATCACACCGGCGAAGAACGGTACGGTTGCAAATCTTCTCAACGAAATAGTTTTGGGGTCGATCACCCGGTTCATTCCTGAGGCGCTCTGCTTTTATCGAGGATCAAAACTCCAAAACACCAACATTGGCCACAAGCTTATTCAAGATAAATTCTGCGAAGAATGAGCGAATTCATCCGCTTCGAGCGCTTCTCGATGAAGTACTCCGGCAATCGACTATCACGTACCTTGCTCGAGATAATTCCGCAGAAAAAGCTCCATGATATGGTGCGCTCCTGCCCCTTTTACGTGTCTCAGATCCCGTTCCCACGCAGCGGCACGGTCTGAGCTTTGAACTATTTCGTAACTTGGAAAGTAATCAACATTCGCGTGTGCGGCAGCCCACTCTTGGGCAACTGCTCTTAAAAGCGACTTGGCCCAGGTGTTGGCGACGACAATATCCATTGTTGAAAAGGTGTTCATCAAGGGGACTGGCGAGACTGTGATAATGACATGAACGTCGGGATGTCCGTACTGGGTAAGCAGCGCGTGTACAGCCTCCAGATTCGCCAAGTTGTCGGCGAAACCAGTAAGATGAAATTCGTATCGGTCTGGTTCAGTTTCGAATAGCGATGGGATTGGCGTGCAATTGACGTAGACGTCTGCTTGAACATCGCGCCACACCTCTGCCAGACCAAGGGTGACAATCACGGCGCAACAGCGTTTTATGCGCTCTGTAACCATTTGCAGGAGCGCGCGCCGCTCCAGAGTTTCTTCCCGACCGACAAGATCCAACATCGGGGTTGTGTGCGGATCGTACCAGGTGGTGTTTGTCAGTTGAACAATGGAATCGACAGGAAACACTGCGTCTGGATCGAGCGCCCAGCGCAGTTCGTTCAATATCGAGTAGGTGTTGTATTTGTTGGTAAATCCGAGCCCTGAGAGTTCCTTGTTGACCGGCTGAAGCTTTGCAAATTCTGGCGCAGCACTTTCCACGGTGATCTTGTGCTTTACCAAGGCGCTCTCGAGGCCGCGCGCAAAACATGAGCCGATGGCATAGAACTTATCGTCCCGGCGCAGTTTGAACTTGGGATCAACTTTGGGCGTGAACCAGGTATGGCGCAGTCTCTGAAAGGCATATTTGCCGGCGGGATCGTCCGGGTCAGCGCTGCTCTTGTACCAACAGCGTGCCTCATTTGCTTCATAATTCTTAATCGCCTCGGCCGCAGTCCACACGTAAGGCGATTTTGTCGTGGATCGGTGATCGCTCGGTGGATTGAAATCGATTGTTTTACCAAGGCATGTCTCTGACATAGTTCAAAAGAATTCTAAGAGTTCACGACAAATTGAAGCGGAGCCCTTTGTTGATGGGAATACATCTTATGGTCGTACGTCACGTGGAAGCGTTCAAGTGTCGTTTTAATTCGACGGGATCGAGGACGGCGCGCACGTAGCAGGCTAATGCGGTCGTTCGGCCCCGCGACCTAGTTAACAACCGCGAGCTTCGCCTTCCAAATCGAGGCGGCCACCAGGGGCAAAGCACCGGCGTGCCAGACGTCCGCAGCGGTTTCGCACTTCGGACCGGTCGAGCGTAAAATTCGAGTCTCCATGGCGCCGTTCATGGTCGCTTCAAACGGTCCTGTAACTCCCCGTCGAGTTCGGGATCTCAGCCAAGTTGCCTCTCATCTATATGCTGTAGAGCGTAAGGTCGAACAGACGGTCTTTCCGGTTTCCTTGCGACCAAGATGATCCGCGCCATGTATTTGGCGAGACCTTCGGTAGGCACAAACTTCAACTGTCGAATTTCGCTGAATCCAACCAATTCCAGACACTTTGTCAGCACACTCCTGCTCAAAGCCCAAAAATTCGTCGCGTCGTTGTTCTGCATGTACATAAAATAACAGATATTCGGGTCCTCCGGATGATCGTATACCTGCGTTTCCAAAGCGAGGTAGCCGCCGGGCCGCAGGTTGTCGAAGGTGGTTCGTAGAGAGAGCACTGGATTCGGAAGATGATAAAGCGTGCCAAAATGAAGGACGACGTCGAACTCTTCTGGACGGCTGAACGTCTCCGCACTCGCAATAAAGAATTGCGCATTTACGCCGGCAGTTTCCGAGAGGAAACGCGAGATTTCGATCTGTGGAGGGACGACATCGATGCCGGTGCAGCGCGCGCCGTATTTCATGGCCGCATGAATAGAGTTGTAACCCGCGCAGCAGCCGATATCGAGCAGTCGCCCGTCAGAAATTTTTGCAAAAGGGATGGTTTCTTCGACCACACTGAACTTGTTCAACGGATGCTCGTTGAATGGGATGCGGCGGTTGAAGTCTTTTGTTGAAACCCCGTTATCGAAATCGATCCGATGTCCCCATGGCTCCCATAGCCGGAGTTTTTCGCTTAGCGCCTCAGGCGCGAGCGTCGTGTGTAGGGTGAGAACACCGTTTTCCATTTCAACCTCGGGTAACATCTGCCGGTAAAATCGAACAAGGGAGTGCCATTATGTAATTCTATGCCGCCGGTGCCGTGACACCATCTTCGGCTTTCGCCGGAATTTCATTAGCAGTCCTCGGACGCATGAGGTATTGCCCGCCGGTTGGTGTCACAATCCTTTCTTCAATACACAAATTGTCGAGTAGCAGGAGGAGCTCAAAAAGCGGTCGGGTGTCATCATTTTCAACATAAGCGACGCGGGTCCCTGGCGGCGCGACCAGATGCAGGAATGCGTTAAACTCCAGTTTCCATTCGATTGTAAACCAGCGCTCAAAAATCGGAATGATCTCGCCTGATCGAATCGATTCGAAGGGAGAACCCAGTGTGCCGGGCTCAGGCCGCTTA
>DASWDX010000515.1:0-8146 GCA_036395055.1 Pyrinomonadaceae bacterium
CGCCTTACCCTGGCCGAAGCTGTAGAGTATCGGCTCGGAGATTGTGTTAACTCCGTCGGTTACGGTGTACAGGCTTTGGTCGCCGCGACGCACAATCTCGTGAACATATGGTCCGCTGCGAAACGTCAGGCGCGGATGCGCGCGCAGAATCTCGCTCGTGGCTACCGGCTCCAGCGCTCGCCCCATTGCCGTCAAGTGCTGTCTTGCCGACTCTTCCGCGTGGCATTTTACGCAGGCTTGAGGCCCGGTGTACTTGGCGTCCTTTTTGTTGGGTCGCCATGGAGTCGAAAGGGGGGTGTCGCCGCCGCTCATGCCAGGGCCTTGCGCGCGCGATTTAGTTGGTCGATCGACGGAAAGCAGAAGACCGATCACGATGACCAGGATAGCGAGAGTCGAGATCTTTATTCCGCCGCACATCTTTGAAGGTGTAATTGAAAGCGCCATAACGTAACGCAAACTTTAGTTTGCGGCGGCGCGAGCTAACAGCTTGCGTTACTTTGGCTGAGGCGGCCTATCGGTTGTCGAATTGTCATCGGGCAGTGCGCTTCCCTGCCCTGCGCCTTCCACCTGGCTTAAACGTGTAAAAGTGGCGCGGGCCTTGTCGGCGTCCTGCTTGCGCTTCGCTTTCGTGTAAGCACGCGCTAGCGCAAAGTAAATCTTGGGCTCGTTGGGGACCATCTGGGAAACAGTCTCCAACTCCGCGATGGCGCGGTCGTTCTGACCCGCGTCGAGCAGGAGTCGTCCGAAAACATAGTGTGCCAGCGGCAACCGCGGCGCGATCTTTACTGCCTCTTCAGCCAGAGGTAATCCACCCTCAATGTCTTTGTTGCGCAACTTGATGTTGGCAAGTTGGCAGCGCGCCAATGCGTGTTTGGGCCAGTTTTGCAACTCGCGTTGAAAGGCGGCCTGGGCGCCGTCGTCATCGCGGTTCACCAGCAGAAAACGGCCGTAAGCATATTGGACGTTAGCCACCTTGCCATAGTCGCGCACTACCATGTCGTATTCGCGCTGAGCGTCGGACATGTTTTTCTCGGCCGCGAAATGCTCAGCGAGTCCAGCGCGACGAATCAAAGTGCGGTCCGGATAGTCGATGGCGATTTCCTTCGGCGTCATGCCGATCCGCAGGATCGCCAGGCCAAGCGAAATGATCAACTCCTCGCTCTTCAGACCTTCGTAACTTAGCGATCCGAGAGTCTCCTGCGCCTTTTCGAAGTCCCCCTTCAGGATCGACAAAAGCCCATCGTGATAACGCATGACATGGACTAGTTCAGTATTGTCGCCGAGTCCAAGTTTTCGGGCCTGGTCAAGGTGCGCGCGCGCCTCGTCATAACGTGCCAGCTGAAACTCGCAGAGACCAAGCATTGCCCAGGGAGCGCCTACCTTCTGTTGTATCTGTGCGGTCTGTTTGAATGCCTGCGCTGCCTCGGCGTACTTGTCATGATCGTAATAAAGCGTTCCGAGAAACCACCAACCCTCGGCCCACGCAGGGCGAAGGGCCAATGCCTGGCGGTACAGTCCAATGGCTTCATCGATTCTATCGGCTTCACGCGCGGCACTTGCTGCCAGGGCGATCGTCTCGAAATTTTGCGAGCCTGCCGATTCCTTCGGCGTCGCCGCCACCTGCTGAACCGGTGCGGATCCCGATCGTTGCGCGCGGCGCTGGCCCTGGGCATTCGCAGACCCTGGTCCTGGACAGGCGAGGAGCCCGGTTGCAAAGAAGGCCATGATCATTAGCGATCGCCGACGGCGCTGCGAAGCGCCCCAGGTTGACCTCAACTTCGATAACAAAAAATCTCTCTTCCTGATACGGCCGTGTCCTCAGTCGTGGTTTCCGTTCTTATTCACTTTTCTATTTAGAACTTTCCCACTCTCTACTTTGCGGTGATCTTTAGGCCTTCGCCCTCGACCACTGTGACATAACTATTAGTCGGCACGTTCGTGAGTTTATCAGACTTGCCGCTTGGCCAACGAATCTCAACCGATTCAATCTTGCCGTTGGGTCCCGCGCCCAGGATCTCGCGTGGGTCATGTGACGCCAGATAACTTCCGCCGGTTGTTTTCAGTCGGCTGAATTTCCTGGTGCCGACCTGCCAGGAGATCACGGCGCCCACCGCCCCGGGATTGCTACGGGTCGCGACCAACTGCAAGCCCACCCAGTTGTTTCGATTGCCGCCATCATTCCGCAGCAACATCGGCGCCTGGCCATTGTTCGAAATCAACACATCCAAGTCGCCGTCGTTGTCATAGTCGCCGACCGACAAGCCCCGAGCGGGAAAACTATTTGAAAAGACGGAGCCTGACTGCGCACTGACATCCCTGAATTTCGCGCCGAGGTTCTCGAACATCAGAAGTGGTTCTTTGTACTTAACGCGCATGGTCAGCTTCTCCACCATGTCATCAGGATGGCCGTTGGCCAGAAAAAGATCGGGATAGCCGTCGTTGTTATAATCGAAAAACTTCAAACCCCAGCCGCTCAGCAAGCGAGTTGCCGGACCGATCTCGCCCGGCTCGTCAGTGAAGGTAAGATCCTTCTGGTTATGGTAGAGGCTGAACAACTCCTGATCGATATTGGCAACAAACAGATCCTGCCAGCCGTCGCCGTCAAAGTCTGTGGCATCTACACCCATACCAGAGCGCGGTGAGCCGTTGTCGCTGAAGGCTACGCCTGCCTGCAGCCCGACTTCTTCAAAGGTCCCGTTGCCCTTGTTGATAAAAAGGAAATTCGGCATCGTGTCGTTGGCCACAAACAGATCAGTCCAGCCGTCGTTATTCACGTCAGTTGCCACCACACCAAACGACTTGCCGGGCGATTTCGTGATGCCCGATTTTTCGCTGACATCCGTAAACGAGCCGTTGCCGTTATTGTGGTAGAGATGGCTGGGTCGCGGTTTGAAGACGCGTGGAATGCAATAGAATTTCTGGCCCAGACGATTGTTGCCGCAAGTCGTTTCCTTGTTGTAGTCAACGAAGCTGGAAACGAACAGATCGAGTTGGCCGTCTTTATCATAGTCGAACCAGACGGCGCAGGTGGACCATCCCGGCGCCGCGACTCCGGCTTTCTCAGTTACGTCTGTGAACGTGCCGTTGCCGTTGTTGTGATAGAGAACGTTACGGCCATAGCTCGTGACATAAAGATCGACACGGCCATCGCTATCGTAATCCCCGGCCGCCGACCCCATGCCGAACGTGCCCCCCGCAACTCCGGCTTTGTCGGTCACATCAGTAAATGTGCCGTCGTGATTGTTGTGATAGAGGGCGTTCCTGGGCGGATTGCCGGGTGTGAAAAAATCCGAAGGGCCACTGTTAACGAAATAGATATCCATCCAGCCATCATTGTCGTAATCGAAGAACACGCAGCCGGCGCCAACCGTCTCCGGCAGATAGCGGTCTGCGGACAAGGCGTTGTCGTGCACCCAATTGATTCCCGCTTGCTTTGTCACGTCGGTAAAGACCACTGGTGGCGCGGAAGTGGGTTGCTGAGAATAAAGGCTCGAAGCCTGGGCCAGGAGAAGGATAGGGATGAGAGGGAATAGAGTCTTAAGGGCTGTCACACATGATTACCTTTCGGGCTTTATGGTTTGGGCCTTGAGCTGCCCGGCTTCCGATCCGACGGCGTCACAGTGGCGGGCTGAGGCTTCGTTGTTTCCGCACGCTGCTTCAGTTGGGCTTCAGCAAGCTGCCGGGCCGCCTTCTGGCTTTCTTCGTCCAGTCGCTTGACTTCGGCGCTCTCGTGCTCGGCTTCCGCAGTACGGTTAAGTTTATAATAAAGACGAGCGAGTTGAACGTGAGCGTTGCTGAAATCCGGGGCCTTCCTGACTATTTGCTCGAGCAAGCGAACCGCTTCTGCCGTGGCGCCTTTGCTCGTTTGGAAAAGAGCCATTTGGTAGAGCGCTGAGACCTCGTCAGGTCTTGCCGCCAGCGCGTTCTTCAGTAAGCCGGCGGCTTCCTCCACCTTGCCATCTTCCCGATAAATCATCCCCAAGCCCACGTTTGCATCAAAATCAAGCGAGTTGTTTTCCAATTCAGCACTGAACTCCTTAACTGCTTGTTCGCGTGCGCCCGTCGCGAGATACGCATTACCCAATTGGGAATGAACCGTTGGCAAACGCGGGTTGATCTGACTGGCCAGCTTAAGTTCCTCGATCGCTTTGGATGATTCTCCGTTGGCCAGGTAGAACGACCCCATGACCAGGTGTGCTTCCACGGTGTTCTGCCGGCGAAAGACTTTGTTAATCAACAGCTCGGCCTTATCCAACTGTCGCAGCTCAATGTATGCCATGCTGAGCGTGTAGGTGGCAGTCGCGTTGTCGGGTTGCGCCTCAACAACTGGTTCAAGAGCGCTGACGGCATCGGCCGGTTTGTCCATTTGAAAAAAACAGAGGCCCAGCATCAGTCGAGCCCAGTAGTTCGTCGGCTGGTTTGCCGCGACCTGCGCCAATTCACGTTGTGCCGGTTCGAATGCTCCTGACTTATAATAGGCAATGCCCAGGTTTGTCCTGATGCTGTCCTGTTTCGCATCAATAGCGAGGGCTTTCTGATACTGGGCAATCGCATCGCTGTATTGGCCCAGACGCGCGAGCACCACGCCGAGACTCGCCAGCGTTTCCACCCGTTGCGGTGTCAGGAGCAACTGGGCCCGGTACGCCTCAAGTGCTGCTTGCAAGTCATTCTGCCGCTGTAATTCATCGCCCTTCTGTTGCAGATCGCCTTCGCTGGCAGCTGCTTTCGCCGGTGCCGATTGCTGCGTTCCATTCGGCTGTTTCTTCTGCTGTTCTTCCTGGAGTTTTTGAATGATGTCGCGCTCGCGTTGTCCGTCTGCGGTGCGATTCAGTTTGTAGTACAGCCGCGCCAATAGGACGTGCGCCGGAGTGAATTCCGGACTGCGCGCGGTGACGCGTTCGAGCAGACTCAAGGCCTCGGCGTTTTCGCCTTTGGTCGTGGCCAACTGGGCCATCTGATATAACGAAGCGATGTCGTCGGGTTTCAGATCAAGCGCCTTCTTCAATAGCGTCGCCGCCTCATCCAGGCGTCCGTCTTCCCGATAGATCCAGCCGAGACGGACGTTTGCATTAAAGTCGCGCGGATTGATTTGCAACTCGGCGGCAAACTCCTTTGCTGCCTGCTCCCGGTTGCCGGAAAACAGATTGGCTTCGCCAAGCTGCGAATGGAGTGTCGGCAAGCGCGAGTTGAGTTCCTTAGCCCGATTGAGCTCTTCAATCGCTTTCGGAAAGTCCTTAACGGCCAGGTAAAACGCGCCGACAATCAGGTGCGCTTCCGCAGAGTTGAGTTGGCGAAAAACATTTCTAACCAGCGGCTCCGCTTTCTCAGTTTCATTGAGGCCAAGGTACGCATTTCCCAGTGCATAGGCTGCGGCAATGTTATCGGGCTGCGCATCATGGACAGCCTCGAGTTCAACAACCGCTTCCTTCAACTTGTTGAGCTGGTAGTCGCAAACGCCGAGCAGCAGCCGCGCTTGATAATTATCCGGTTGGGCGGCGGCCACTTGGGAAAGCTCCCGTTGGGCCAACTCAAATTCTTCCGTTTTGTAAAAGGCGATGCCTAAATTCAGGCGGGTTTCGTACTGTTTCTCATCAACCGCCAGTGCCTCTTTGTAGTATTTGATCGCTTCGCCATATTGGCCTAACCGGGCGAAGATCACGCCCAGATTCGAAAGTGCGTCCGCCCGGTTGGGGATGGAACGCAGCGCCGCCTCGTAAGCTTCTCGCGCACGTTGCAAATCACCCTGTTGTTGCAACGCGACACCGCGAGCAAAGTCAGCATCCGACTGGCGCGCGGCGCTATCCTGGATCGGCACGCCGGCTATAACCAAGATCAACAGCAGACTTCCGAGCATAGAGTTCTTGAATTCGATTTCGCAGTGATTTCTGATTAGCAACAGCCCGAAGGATTATGCGGGAGCAACAAATCTCTAACGTGGCTGCGCAAGTCTAGCATCAATGATTCTGGCTCAACAAGCTGGCTTCTGTTACGCTTCCGCGCTGGCGGCAGGCTGCAAATATCCCGACGCCAGGATGAGTTCGGAATAGCATTGTTGCCTGTTTCTTTCTATCCGATAAACACGTCACAGCCTTGATCCGAACATGAGAGATTGACTGATGAGATGGTTTAGACGAAGGCAAGCGCTCTTGTTGACTGTTGTTTTGCTATGTCTCGGCGCTTGCTCAGCCACCAAAGGACAGTCGAAGTTTGTCACGACACGCGGCAAAGAGTTCTTTTCGCCCGAGGGCAAACCGCTGCTCTTGAAAGGCATCAATCTGGGCAACTGGCTGCTTCCCGAGGGTTACATGTTTAAGTTCAAGACGGCAAGTTCTCCTCGGTTGATTCAGACTCTCGTCAATGAACTGATCGGTGAAGATGACGCGCGTCGATTCTGGAAAACCTATCGTGAAAACTACATCACGCGGGAAGACATCCGCTTCATAAAGCAATCAGGACTCAACTCTGTTCGGGTGCCTTTCAACTATCGTTTGCTTGTCACGGAAGACGAGCCTAGAAAGCTGGACGGTGCAGGCTACGAGCTGTTGGACCACGTTGTAGATTGGTGCCGGAACGAAGGTCTCTACATAATTCTGGACATGCACGCCGCCCCGGGCGGACAGACCGGAGATAACATCGATGACAGCTGGGGATACCCGTTCCTCTTTGAAAGCGCGGAAAGCCAGGAGTTGACGGTCAACATCTGGCGAAAGATCGCGGCGCGTTATCGAGACGAGCCGACAGTCGTTGGTTACGATCTACTGAATGAACCGATCTCGAATTCTTTCGACACGGCCTACTTGAACCCAAAGCTCGAACCGCTCTACCGGAAAATCGTCACCGGCATACGCGAGGTCGACAAAAATCACATCATTTTTCTTGGTGGCGCTCAGTGGGATACCAACTTCAAAATTTTTGGGCCACCGTTTGACGATAAGCTCGCCTACACTTTTCACAAGTACTGGATGGACGTGAACAAAGGAGCTACTCAGGAGTACCTTGATTTCCGCGATAAATACAATGTGGCTGTTTGGATGGGAGAGTCGGGTGAAAACAGCGATGAATGGATCACTTCCTTCAGAGTTCTGCTGGAACAGAACAACATCAGTTGGTGTTTCTGGCCTTACAAAAAACTGGACGCGACGTCGTGCATCATATCGATAAACTCACCCGCGGAATGGGAGGCAATTGTTGCCTTCGCAAACGGCCCGCGTACAACGTACGAAGAGATAAGAAAGAACCGGCCACCGAGAGAGAAGGCACAAAAGGCGTTGGGCGATTATCTTGAGCGAATCAAATTCGCGAACTGCCGGATCAACCAGGGATATGTGAAGGCGCTGGGATTGAAGTAGCATCTGCGAAGCAGTGACACATGCTCGTTTCGCAGCTCGCTTCCTGCTAAAGAGAAAGCCGCCTAAGCAAAAACTCTGGCATCGTGGGTCGACGAATACGGAACGGGGAGCAGTAAGCGACCTGGTCCGTGATCATTAGAAATGAGCTTATTGTTACCGGACCCGGTCGCTACCGCTCCTGGTTCCGTATTTGTGCATCGGTGCAGCTCGCTTCCTGCTGAAGGCAAAGCCGCGTAAGCAAAAACTCTGGCATCGTGGGTCGACGAATACGGAACGGGGAGCAGTAGCGACCTGGTCCGTGACCGTTACAAATGAGCTTATGGTTACTTGACCCGGTCGCTATCGCTCTTGGTTCCGTATTTGTGCATCGCTGAAGCTCGCTTCCACTTAAAACATGACGGTCAAAACCGCGTAAGCAAAACTCTAGCATCGTGGGTCGACAGATACGGAACGGGGAGCAGTAGCGACCTGGTCCGTGACCATTACAAATTAGCTTATTGTTACCGGACCCGGTCGCTACCGCTCCTGGTTCTGTATTTGTTTAGCGCTGCAGCTCGCTTCCTGCTGAAGACAATTCCCGTCACGTCACCTCGCTTCAATCACCACCGAGGCAGGAGCCAGGCCAGCCGCTGTGGCCTTCAAAACGAGTCTGCCCGCCTTCTCTTTCGATTGAATAATTGCGAGAGCCATACCATGGAATGCTTTTCGAGAGTTCGCTTTGAACGGCTCGTGGCTAATTTGACTGCCGTTGTCGACGGCGGCAATCGACCCTGCGCCGGTCAGTTGAAACCTAATCA
>DASWDX010000516.1:0-16500 GCA_036395055.1 Pyrinomonadaceae bacterium
CAGCATGGCAACTGCACACAGTGAATAGAGGACGGCCAATTGCTCCGTCATGAACAATCCCACGCAGTAGATCCGTATTAAGAATGTGACACAAGCCAAAAACACTGCCGCGGCGAGCCCGCCCAACCGAAGCCGAATTACCTCGAAAGCTGACCACGTGGCCAGGGCCATAACAATCGTAAGGACTAACGTCACCACATGGAAGTCGTGCCTTAGTATTTTCAACAGGACCGCTAATAACAGGGGAAAAGACTCCCTGGCCCCAAAGATAAGAGTCATCTGTTGCCCATTGAGCAGTTCGCAAGCCCCGCTGTAATAGAAATTCGAGTCGCCGAGCGGAAAGATACCCCAGATTTGAGACGGAGTAACCGCAGGATGTGAACCGGTATTGTAGCACCACGCTTGAAAGGCGGCCTGGGTTAGCGCTATGACTAACAATGACCATGTGCTCGTTCCTTTACGGCGAAACAAGAACGGTAGAACCGCCGCCAGCGCGCAGGCTGCCAGGACAGCCCAAGTCTCCTTACAGAAAGAGCGCAGCCAAACTACTGACATAGGATGGGTCAGGACCCAAACGGCAGGAAGAAGTGCTGCCAATGAAGGAACGACTCCAAGACCTTTACGAATCCAGTACAGTCGAGTTTGCTGTGACATCTATATGATCTGCCAACGTCAGGCGGTTACGCGAAGGAAGTCAAGAGGCAAGTTCTTCCCCTTGTGGTGACAATGAGCGACAAATGTCTAGGCTGGATTACTCAGTGAGAGTGCAGATTGATATGTGAATTTATTCGCGTCTGGCGGACGATGATAGCACCAGTAATGACGCTTTTCATGACATTGTCACCGAAAGTTGTGCTCTCGAACAAGCTCTTAGCTTAAACAGCTCCTCCTCTTGCGTGGCGTAAGGTCAAACAGACCAGCCCTGATGGTGGAACGCTTTAGCGGGTTGCTGGGTCTGGTCGCGGGACCTGCACAGGAATCTCAATGAGCGCACAAATTAGCGGCAGTCGCCGGGAAAATCACTTACCGCGGGAATTCATTCGCGTGGTAAGCGGAAGCGATGAGAGTAAATCATTAGTGTCCTATAATCGGCGACGGTTCTTTTGGGCGTTTGGAGTCGTTGCCCTGGGGAAGCAATTCCTTTGGAACGTCATAGACTAGAAACGAGTAGGCAATGTGGTCCACAGGCGTGAAATGCTCTCTTAACCATCTGTACTCCTCAGGATTTCGATTAACTCCGACCAAAGCGTTGATGGGCACGGCAATCCGACCGGCCTGCGGTTTACGAGGGTCCACGATAACTCCAGGATGACGGCGGACATATTCGTTTAGATACCATTCATTGCCTCGCCAATCCAAGTTCGAGTCTGCAAGGTGTCGGTATGCTAGCTTCCTGTCCGGAACAAATTCATTAAAATACGAGATAAAATGTGGATAGTATGAAAGAGCAGATGCAGCAACCCAGACGACGAGAATCACCGCGGTATATTGTCGAAGCTTGGAGTCCGGGGCAGCTAGGAATCTTCCGCAAAAGACCGTAGCCAGGGCGAATACAGGCAACACATGACGAATGCCGATCTGCGCGTTAAAGAAGAAGTTGAAGTAGACCCAGTAAATCAGAATCGGAATCAGCAGAAAAATCTCCTCCCGCCGAAGCCCGAGCGCCGCCGGTTGGCGACGCCTGGAAAAGTATCCGAACAACGCCACCAAAAATATAATTTGCGTCGCAATCGGCACCTTGAAGAAAGCGGCGTAAAAGTAATATCCTGGGAACCCATGAAGCGTTCCGTCATGATGATTCACTCGAAGTTGCCCTGCCATGTAGATGTTTCCCCAAGCTTGTCCCATCCTCTCCTCGAACTTGACTAGATCCAAGCCTTGGACGTAAGGCACCGGAAGTGGAAGCGGCAGGTTTCCGATGACGGGGGTCGCTTGAAGTCTTTTGAAAAATGGGTCTTTCAAGGTGTACACCGACAAGGGTGTTCCGATTCCAGTGAAACCGAATCCCAGATTGATTATGATCGCACTTACCGCAGCAAAGAACACGATCACGATGGACCAGCGCCGTAGGTTCCAGGTCAGGCTGTGCCGCTGGTCGCCCTTTGCCATTTCGATCGCCGGCTTAAAGCGACAACAAATCGCTGCAATTACCAAAAAGATCGGATACAGATAAACGCACGAGTATTTAGCCAATTGGCTTAAACCGAGCGTCACTGCGCTAAAAAAGGCTCGTGACTTGCCGCCTACCTTGAGAAAACGCCAAAAATGGTAGAGCGCCATGGTCGTCATCAAAGCGGCCGGCAAGTCAGCCGTCACCAACTGGCCGTGCGCTAGCAAATTGGGATCGAAGACGTAAAGACTCAGTGAGAGAAGAGCTCCATTACGGCCGTAGAGTTCATAGCTCCACTTCAATACGTATAGCGCCAGTAAAAGCGAGAGAAGAATGGTCGCGTATCGGCCGCGTTTTACCTGATCGATCCACGAAGTGTCTAGTGAAATACCTGCCGTCCGGGCAAAGACAGCGAGATTTCCGCTCGTCATGGCATGGACACTTGAAAAAGGCATGGTGCTGCTATTTATGGCTCCAGTTCGCTCGGGAGAGCCATTCAATACACGATAGCCGTACTGGTAGTGAAGAGGCTCATCAGTAGTAAGCCCCTTGTGACGCAAGCTCGTCGTTTGTATCAGCACTAACACAGCTAACAACGCGCCGCAGGCAATCAACCAGCCTGGCCTCGTGATCGACTGCCATGCTCGACTACTCATTGATAGGCTCCGTAACCCGATGCGCTCATTATAAATCGCTGGTATCTCTTTCTTGTGAAGGCGACCAACTTGTAAAGTCTAAGTCCGGTCCCTTAGTCCGACTGTGGAAGCTTCGGCGAACGGATGACGTCTGCGTCGAATTCACTGACTGAAATGATGTAATCGACGTTCGCCTGCTGTTGTGGCGTGAGCTCATTTACATTCTCGACCCAAATACGCAGGGAATGATCGTTCCAGACCAGAGAAGCAATAAAAAAAACATTCCATTTGTTTTGGAAGATATTTTCCTTCAGCAAAAGGAGAATGCTACTGCCATGTGATGGACGGAAACCCAGGGAACGGAACGTGTGGATAACATGCGAGGTTTTTGCCCCGACGTTGAGCCAAGGCATTCCAAGGCGCTGATTCTCTCGCTGTGTAAAGGCTGCGAGAGCGAACGCCACTAAGAGCGTTCCGAGGATTCGGAAAATCCGAGGCGATGCTTTCCTGAAAGCATCCCCGACAATTGTGCCTCTTCCTGCAGGCAGGAGGCGGTTGCCAACGAATACCGAAAATTTTGAAATGAGAGTGATCAAATCAAACGCAACCTTTGCAAAGATTATTGCCCATCCGAACAGCAGAAGATAAAGGGATGCATTGTCGCGGATGGGGACGATAAACGCCAAAGGAAGGGGTACGATCACTATCCAGAATGCCATGAGCTGAAGCGTGCGGTCCCGGCGTAGAAAGGCATAAATGAAAACCAGCGACCACAAGAGTAGCAGTCCAATTGGTGTGATTGTATGCCCGGCAAACAACAATTGACCAACAAACCTGGCGTTGGAAGCTGTGAAATTATGCCATGAATATTCGGGTCGATAAGGATCTAGAGTTGGCAGCGAGCCGCTGCCGTGGGTTTTCCCGTAAATATAAAAAACCGTGAGCAATCCAGCAATCACCGGCGCTGTGGCGTAAGACCGAATCCAGCGCAAGAAAGCTTTCCAGTCTGCCCACTCAGGAGCTTTCAAAAACTCATAAATTAGAACGATTACTGGAAGCGTAACTGCCATTTCCTTGCAGTTAAGCGCAATAACATAGAGGCCCAGAAATCCAAGCAATTGCGGCGGCCGCAGAGAGACTTCTTTCTCCCGAACATGTATGTAGTAAGCCAAGGCCGCGAAATAAAAAAATCCACATAACACGTCATAAATAAACGCACCGACAAACACCAGGCCGGCAAGCCGCGGGTGGTAACAAAGAGCGAGGACAGCAATGAAAGCGATCGAGCGCGAGGAGGCGATACGCCGGCTCAAGTAATAGACCAAGGAAATGGATATAACAAGAATGGTGATCTGGACAATTCGATAAGGCAAAGGATCCAGGTCAAAGAAGTGATAGACCGGCAGATAGTAAAGAGCGCCCCCTGGTCGATAAAGGTAGAGAGGCAGATCGTAAAGGGCGCACCCCGGACAAAGAAATAGTTTCCAAAATATGATATTTGCGAAGACTGATTTCAGCGCTCCAGCACACCAGCAGATTCCGATGTTCCCCATCTCGTCTTCACGGAAACCCCCGCGTAGTGCCGGAAGAGCAAAGTGAAGGAAATAAGCAACGAGGACGGCCACGCAAAGCACATCAAATATGATGCTTTGATACGCCCGTTCTTTCTCTGCACCGTCCATATGACCTGAAATTGAAAAAGAGAGCATACGATCTCCGCCAAATTGCCATCACGTTAACCGCCTGCTTCCCGCCCAGGATAATCGCTCTGCAGTTTACGTTGAAAGATCGGACTGGGCGCAAGAAAAAAATTGGCTCTCATCTTCTATTCTGTTGCGCTGGGCCACCTGGAACCATCAACACTATTCTGCCCGCTTCCAAAGGGGATACGAGCCGCAACACGGAACTCGGCCATGTTCGAGCTGTGTGTCGCTCAAACGGATTCGTGATGCGGGACTAATCCCGCGGGGCGGGAGTACGTAATCGCCCCAAGGCAAGAATGGAAGTACCGAACGGCATTGGGAAAGGCAAGGACGTCTCAATGTTTTTCAACCCATGTAACAATAATCGCACTATTCGATTTGGCGGGACAAAGCCACGTCGTAGGATCGTTTCCGCCTCCTTGGTATCCACTCGACGGAGTAGCGCTTTGCGTGCAAGTAATAACGGAACCATCGATAATCCCCACTGCCAGACAGCTCGAGTTTCTATCCCACAAAAGTCGAGCAACCTTATCAACCCGCTTCGAGTGTACCGCCTCAAATGGCCAGCGACTCGGTCATAATCGCTGGCAAGCCACATATTGGCTGGGACATTGATTACGAGGAGTCCGCCTGCGCGCAAATGACGCGACGCTGCAATAAGAAACGCTGCGTCGTCAGGAATATGTTCGATTACATCTAGCAGAAAAACAGCGTCATAACGTCCCAATAATGATCGTGATTGCTCGAGTATATCATAGACGAAAAGCCGGCCCTTTCCCGGCTTCGCCATCTCCAAAGCCATTCGATTCAGATCGCAGCCGTCGACTGTAAGGTCGAAATCACGTTCTAGCATATCCCGGGCGACTCCGTGTCCGCATCCGATTTCCAATGCTCGCTCCATGGGACCCTTAGCGCGCTTGAGCGCGCGCGCTAGGATATGATGTCGCCATTGCATCCAAAAATGATCTGCGGTCGCGAACTGGAACCACTCGTCCCCCATGGAAACGGCTTTCGGGTCGGAGAGAATTTCAAGCCTGCTCATCAGTACCCCTCATTTGGTCCAGATTTATTGTTCGTTCGATTATGAAAGACGGACGCGCTTTTACTTCCAGGAACATCTGGCCGAGATACTCTCCGAGAATACCTAGGTAAAGAAAGATCAAGCCGTTAGAGAAGAGCAAGACTATCAATAGCGTGGAGAAGCCAGGTGCCGTAACGTGGACATTAGTGAACAGGGCAATCCCCACATAAATCAACGCGGCGACCACCGCGCCAAGACAAAGGAAGCCGCCGAAAACGAGTCCAAGCCTTAGTGGTCGTGTGGAAAAGGATGTGAGTCCTGAGAAAGCCAGCTTAGTCAGTTTCCTCAACGAATACTGGGGATTGCCAGCTGCACGTGCTGGCCGCGAAATTGGGAATGGCATTCCCGGCAATCCGAGCCAGGCGCGTAATCCTCGTACGAAACGTAGCTTTTCCGGAAGACTTAATAGCAGTTGCACGGCCCGGCGGCTCATTACGCAGAAATCGCCGCTGTCCATCTGGACGGGGCTATCTGCCAGAAAGAAATAGAGCCGGTAAAAAAGGAAATAAAGGAGCTGCTTTCCCTTGGTCTCGCGTCGACTGGTTCGCACACCATAAACCACATCGACTTTCTCTCTCAGCAAGAGATGATACATTTCCAAAAGCACTTCCGGCTCGTCTTGCAGGTCCGCGTCCATAATTCCTACGCAGCTTCCAGAAGCGTAGCAGAGACCAGCCGATACCGCGTTTTGATGGCCAAAGTTTCGCGCAAGCACAACCAGCTTCACAGATGCATCTTCCCGGGCCCACGCTTCGATGAATTCTGCGCTTCCGTCCTTGGAACCGTCGCTCACGAAAACCAATTCCCACGTCGCCGGACGATCCCTTAATTTTTCCAATCGCTCACGCAATAAGGGCAAGACGCGTTCCTCATTCAGGAAGGGAATAACGATGCTGAGCTCTGGTCGACTCATATCAAGGAGAGGAAAGCGTTTGTCATAATAGGCAAGACTTTCACTTTAGAGAGGCAATTTCGCTCCCGTGTTTCCCAATAGATCTCCGCGCTATGGAAGCGAATCGCAAAGAAGCAAACTGCCAACGACTAGTTAAATGTTCGATCACCACTCCGTCGCAAAATATTTTAGTATCATACTTGGGCTTTGCACACCAATAAATAAGCGCCGCAGGTTATCAGCATTTGGTGACCAGCCGACATGTTTCGAACTCGCTCGAAAATACAAGAACCATGAACGATAGATAGCGTTATCACTCGAGACCGAATAAATCCAATTGGCTTGACCTCAATCTCCCACATGATCTGGATCGTTTGGCTATTGTTGCCATTATTCCACACTGTTTTCGCCCCGTGGAGAGCTCGCTTGACGGTATTCGGCCAGGAGTTAAAGCTTGCGCTGTTTTTATGAATGGTTCATTCGCTGCTCCGCTCGGTCGCTTTTGGCGAAGCGACGGCGTTTTCCTCACTCTGATGTTGGCGCTTTTCGGTTTGCGCTTTTGGCCAGCATTCACGCATGGAGCGCTGTACGCTCCGTTTCGAGATAACGTCTGGCTTTACGGACCGCTTTTTTCGCGTGCATCTGAAATCGCGCTTTCAGGCAATTTCCCGTACTGGCTGGACACAGTCCTGGGAGGCTTCCCGCTTTATCAAACCCCGCACTTCTCGGTGGCCTACCCCTTTTACTTCTTTGGGCTGCTCAACTATGGGGGGCCACTGGAGGTGTTGTACACGCTGAGCTACGTGACATGCTTTCATATTTTAATTTTATATCTGAATCTTTACGTCATGCTGCGAGTTGCGGGGGCTGGAGGCCTGGCTTCGTTATGCGGCGCTACGATTGGTCTGGTTAGCGGGAACACGGAAGTTAGCGCACACTGGATAGCCATCACTGCTGCTTGGAGCTGGTTTCCGTTGTTGGCTGCGGGACTGATTCGCATGTTACGTGCGCCACTCTGCCTTGGAAGTATCGCGCTATTTTCGCTGTCCGCCGCTTTGATGTGTGCGGCCAACCCCGCGCAGCCAGTAATTCAGTCGACCTTTGCCTGCGGAATGTTTTTTGTTGTCGGTCTGTTCTGGCGGTGGCGAAAGGACGGAGCTGCTGCAGCTGGCCGGCTCTTAGCAGGCTTCGGCCTCGCCGGAGTTATCACTTTCTGTCTAGCTGCTGTCGCCTTTCTGCCGATGGTCCTGGCGACAGGCGGCATGATTCGCCATGGGCCACGTGTTCCTCTCGTAGGTCACGCATCGATCCCATGGGACAGTTTTAATCAGTATCAATTGGAGCCGTCCTCCCTGAGTCACCTCCTTTTCGACTCAGCCGACCTTCGAGTACTTGGCGGCCTATACGTAGGGCCGCTTGCCTTACTGGGTGTGCTCCTCTGTGTCGTTGCCTATCGGCGTGGTGATACCTTCGCCCGCTTTCTATTACTCACGTTCGGCGCGATAGCGCTCTATTTTTTGATGGCCGGCTTCGGAACCCATTTCGGCCTGGCATATCTGCACTTTCACATTCCACTTCTCAATCGTATCCGAGAAGCGGGTCGATACCTCGGAGTCTTTACAATGCTAACAGCTCTCCTTGCAGGTCTGGGGTTGCAGACGATTATCGATGTGGCAAGCCGCAAATTAGAACTCAAAGGTGGATTGCGGTTGTATTTTTGGATTGCGACGGGCTTGGGCTTGCTGATTTTTGTCCCGGCCCTGGCTTTCGATCGTCACGAAAAGATAGCTAGCTGGCTGGTGCTGGCAATATTGCCGTTGGCATGGACGCTTTGGCGGACGTTCTCGCGTGGAGAACGGTTAGTTGGCTGCGGGCTGCTGTTGTTGGCGTGTTTGGCCTCTGTCCTATCGCCGCCGGGAACACAGCCATTTTGGGTTTCGGAATATCTGCTTACGGACAATCTAAGGTCTCATCGTGTTCTTAGGCGGATCGCGCAACTTCCGGACATTGCACACTATCGTGTGGTTGTTCTTGATTCGGCATTTCATCCTGTTAATTGGGGAGGTAACGCTAGTTATTACGGGATTCGCACCTTCTATCTCTTTTGCTCACCGGCACCATATGATCAATTCCGCGAGATGTTCGATGAACAGGCGGTCAACCTCCGCAAGCTGCGCGGTGCGAAATATTTTGTTTGTGGTCAGAACTCAAAGCCATTCGATCCCAACGCTCGGCTTCTTTTCACAGAAAGCGGATATCGCGTTTACGAGGCATCTGATCCGATGGAACCGTACACACTAGTACACGAGGTAGTACGATTCGCCGATAAAAACTCGTTCCGAAACAAACTCGCCGCAGGGTTTGATTATCAACATGTCGCTGCGGTAGAGAAATCAAAAGGACAAATAACCCCTCCGTTGCTTCGCACGATTGAAAGGACGGGTGCTGCTATGCCCTTGCCCGAGGATCTGGTAGAGCCGATTCTTCGCACACCAAATGTCATTAGTGTGCAGGCTTATTCTAGCAAACCTGGGCTTTTGATTCTCAACGAACGGTGGAGTGACAACTGGCACGCAAGAGTCAATTCGCGGCCGGCAAAAGTCTTGCGAGGGAATTTTACGCAACCCGCAGTCGCGCTGTCAGCCGGACGCAATTACGTTGAGTTCGAATACAAACCGATGCTTTTCTGGAGTCTCCTGATTCTGCAACGAGTTACCTTTGTGCTCTTGGTGCTCGCCGGCGCGTGGAAGCTATGGCGCGCTTACGTTGGCTGTAGACCAGTAGCAAACCGATAGGCGATGTCTTAACCTCGAGATCCAGCAAGGCGTTGGGTCATGGAGCCTCACTTTTCACATTCAAGAACCACAGTCACATACGGGATGCGCATGGGTTTCTTGTCGACCCATGCATTCACATTTGTAAAGACCTTCGCCGCAAGCTGGCGGTACTGTTGCTCGGTCCGAACGTTCCGGCCTCGATCATGAGACATAACGTACCTGGAAAATGAACCCTGATTTGGGATCCAACACGCGTCGAGACACACAAATCGACCTCTCTCCTTTAGCGCGTCATAAGCAAAGCGAATACAATGCGCGGCATCTTCATTATCTAAGTGATGCAAAATCCCGAGTCCTATGACGACATCGGCATCTCTGAATCGCGAATCACCCCAAAGCGACTTCGTGTCGCCGACTACGAAAGTTCCCTTGTCACCGTGCCTCCGTTTAGCGGAAGCAATATAAGATGGATTCACGTCGAGGCCCAGGTATTCGACCTCTGGGAGCCACGGTAGTATTTGTGCCGGACCACATCCAATATCAATGACTTTATCACCAGCTTTAGCCCTGACATGGCTTTCAATGAATCTCCGACGCAGCGCGTTTCCCCCAATGGCGTCTTGAAATAGATTGTAAAGAGACGGAACCCTCAACCAACGGTGTAATCCAGAGTTACGTTCCATGGTGAAGTTCGCTTAAGAGCTCGGTTGCTTCCTCCTCACCGTCGCTTTCCCGCAAACTGAAGCGGCCATTTCGTTCAAATACGCCTCTGACGTGCATTAAACGAATTCCGCTGCATGCAAGTCCTGGGAAAGCGCTTATCACACTGCTTCGGGCTTCTGGCAAAGAATTTGATACTGGGCACCCAGTGGCAGACGTGGCAAACCGCTTTCCAACGGCCGCAACCAAGCCAGGAACCTCGGGAAGAAGAACAGGAAATCAGTCCGCATTACTTCGAATCCACGTCCGCGCAACAAACGGCGAGCGGCTCGGGGCGACAAAGTGGTGGCATTACGATCGAATGGAATCCGACGCATCACGTAGCGCGTGCCAGGGTTCCATGGGTTGTTCTCCCAGAATGCGAACAGGCCGCCGGGACGCAGAGAGGAATATACCGTATCTACAGCTGCGACGTGGTCACCTGGCGAAATATGATGGAAGACACCATTGCAAAAAACTAGATCGAAGAGACCCTCGGGTCGATATTCCGCAAGAGAAACAAACTGGGCGCGATTGCCGTGCGTGCGCTTGGCGAACGCCACTGATTGAACAGATGCGTCCACGCCCACTAACGAGTCCAGCTTGAGTTCCTTCAACAAGAATGGCGTGGCGGAGCCGGTGCCGCAGCCGAAATCCATAACCGTGCGCGGATGCTTCTGCAAGCGGGCGAGACAACGGGCCAGCCAAACGACCCGGCCGCTGGCAAAATAATTTTTATCCTCGCCCGAAACGGAAATTCCTCGAGCAAGTAATGCATCATATTCGGCAGCATATGCATCAAATTCGGTTTCTGCCTCTATCGAAGACTGGCTCATCGGCGACGCTTCATTCCCAGAATACTCACGAAAAAACTTGAGAGCACGGTCTGGAAGCCCAACGCCGTTAGCGTCGCGCCTGGAATGACCCAACGCATCGTGACGGCGTAATCGAGACGGCCGAAATGGGCAGATTTCCACTGCAAGACGGCAGCGCCCAACAAAATCAAACCGGCCAAGAAAACGGCCGCACCAATGGCCAGACCGCGTTCCAAGTAAATCAGTTTAAAGAACTGATCAATACGCGGGTCCTTGGGCAGCAAGCCTTCGTTGATGGCGAAGGTCTTGGCGCAAATCGCGAACAAAACCGATTGATAACCCATCATAATGGCTAGGCTGGAAAACAAAAGCGTGTGCGCATCGAAGGTCACGCCGCCGATTGTCAATCCAGGCAATGCGACAGCATATCCGCCGAGTCCGAGCAAAGCGAAAATAAAACCCGGGACGAGAAAGAGCCATCGCGGGCTAAACACGAGAAAGAAGCGTAGAGTGCGCCAGCCATCACGAACAGTGCGCAGGTGCGGTGCGTGCGCCTTGCGGCCGTCGGGATGAAGAGTGATAGGGATTTCGGCTATGCGCGCGCCGTGTAAACTGGCTTTAATGATCATCTCGGTCGCAAACTCCATTCCTTCGCACTGAAGTTCCAATCGATCGTACAGTTCGCGCGTAAATCCACGCAGTCCGCAATAAACGTCGTGAATAGGCGCCGCGAACATATGCCGCGCCATTCGCGAAAAGAGCGGGTTCCCCAACCAGCGATGCGTAAGCGGCATCGCATCTGGTAAGATTTTTCCGCCGCCTTGCGGCAGACGGCAACCGGCGACCAGTTCAAAACCTTCCTGAAATTTCTTAACGAAGCGGTCCGTCTCGGAAAAATCGTAGCTCTCATCGGCGTCGCCCATAACGATCCATTTTCCAGATGCGGCTTGAATTCCGCCACGCAACGCGTTGCCGTATCCCTTTTCCTTCACGTGAACAACGCGCGCTCCGAGTTTCTCCGCGATTAGGACTGAATCATCTTTGCTGCCGTTGTCGGCCACAAGAATCTCCCCGCGCACACCGGACCGCTCGATGCCCACCTGTGCCTTCTCGATACACTGCGCAAGCGTCTCCGCCTCGTTCAAGCAGGGCATAACAATTGTAACATCGATTGTATCGGTCACGCCAAAAAACCTACCAAACAGGACATGCTTTGGCGAGCGCACCTTGCCCCAGAAGAATTCCGGAAGTCCAAGTCAAGGAAATATGACGGCTCGTGCCGCTTTTTCCAGGTGGCGTGGAACATCATGCGCGGATGGACTCTGAGCGCGGCAACGCTCGGCGAGCGAGCGCCAATGATCTGCCGACTGGCCGGACGGCAACTCCTCTTCGAGCAGCGCGAGTAGTTGGTAATCGTTCTGAAAAGGCGCATAAACGCGGCCGGCGGTTCGACGCAGCAGATCTTCTCTCCATTCCTGGAGCAACGCCCGCGCGGTCTTGCCGCTGTAGGTAGTCACTTCTGCTTGCCCGAAATGTTGAACGTCTGCCGTGCGACCGTTCAAAATAGCTGGCCCTGTCACGTAAAAGACACGCCCCTGCACCGGAGCATCGAGTTGGTTAGCGACTTTCCTAACGTATTTGTCAGGTAGCATAATGCGATTTTTCGGGTGCTGGAAGAACTGCTCCAATGTGAACCCGACACCCCATCCCGCGACGATCACGTCATTCCTCCCCATTTGCGAATGCAGAAACTTAGCCACCTTTGCATAAGGCCATTGCTTCTTGACGAGAAACTGCGCGCGGATGCCGGGCGTCCAGCCTAGTACAATAAGCGCTGTGAGCCCCCAAGCTGCAACGGCGGAGCTCCCTCGTATCCGAACATGTTTCGCCAGCCAATCGATCCCCTCTGCCATCAGGATTAGAAGCAAGGGCAGAGCAAAAATCAGATAACGAGCGAAGGTCGACGATTGAACAGCGACCCCCTGCAAAGACATAAGAATAGGACCCAGAATGATTGCCCCACATAGCAGAAGAAGCGCGAACTTCCCTCGCGCTGCCGACCAACAACCGGCGACCAGTAATAACACGGACAACCAGGTAGCCCAGCCGACACCCATGTACGTCGTAAAGACCTGCGGAAGATATCCCATGCTAGTCGGCGGCGTATCAGTCCCCCATTCCCTGTTAACCTTCATGATATCGGGTAATAGGCGCCAGTAAGCCATACCGGCTATCACTACCGTCCCAGCCAACGGAATCCATAAAGTCCTCGACTCCCAGAGAAACTTTCGGACGCCAGACCAACCAGTGCAGACGGCTTCGACTGCGAGCAATAGAATAATGAATGCCACCGTATAAACGCCGTTCAGATGCGTGAGTAACAGCAGCAACACCGCCGCAGCACATCGCACACCGCTCCACCAGTCGCGCCGTCGGGCCCAATGAAAGAATTCGTCGATTGCTAGGAGGCTGAATGCCACTAGGAGCGAATAGGCGCGAATCATTGGACCCCACATGACTAGGTAAGGATTGAACGCAACCAAGCTCGCAGCAATGAGCGCGGTGCGCGTCGAAGCTGTAAGCTTGAGCGCCAGCGAAGCAGTCAACGGAATTATTGCGACGGCTGCCGCCATCGGCAACAGAGTTAGCCGCCAATCCGCCGCTCCGCAGAACCACGCGACACCCTTCTCGACCAAAATGAAATAATTCATCGAGAGATGGGTGCGGAAATGGGTCAGGATGTAGCCAGGGTTTTTTTTCAAGTATCTAAGCGTACCGATCTCGTCCCCAAAAAATACTCGGTTGTGTTGAAGAGCGGCAAGCAGAGCCAATGTACAAAAACATATCGCCCCTAATGCGAGACGTTCACGCCGTGACAGGTGCCGCAAACTCAGTTCCGAGTGAACGAGATCCAACAGCGTGCGCCTGTGACTAGAAAGCATAGACTAACAACAAGCTCTGAGTAGTTTAAGGTGTTTCAGCGCAGGTCGGCACAGACTTGATCGCAGCGTAGTGCGAGTGCTGCGTCCCGAAAAAGCAAAAACGTCGGGAAGGGATGAGTCATATCTCAGAAACTACTCCAGTAATCAAGTATCACCGACTTTACTCGAGGTAAGTTCGCAGAAATAACTCCATAATATGCTGCACACCGGCCCCTCTTACATGCCTCTGATCGCGCTCCCACGTAGCGGCGCGATCAGAGTTTTGCACAATTTCGTAACTCGGAAAGTAATCCACGTTCCTATGCCCGGCAGCCCACTCCTGGGCGACTGTCCTTAGGAGGGACTTCGCCCAGGTGTTGGCCACGACAATGTCCATGGATGAAAAAGTGTTCATCAAAGGGACGGGAGAAACAGTGACGACGATGTGAACATCAGGGTGTCCATACTGGGACAGCAAGGCATATATGGCTTCCAGATTGGCCCAGTTTTCGGCGAAAGTAGTGAGCCGAAATTCATATCTACTCGGCTGGGGGTTAGACAAAGGTGGAGCTGCATCCGGCTTCAATGTGTATGCCACGTCAAGGGGAGTGCAATTGATGAACACGTCGGCTTGGACGTCGCGCCATACCTCCGCAAGCCCAAGAGTGACAATCACCGCGCGGCAATCCCTTATGCGCCTTGTAACAGCTTGAATCAGCGCGCGCCGCTCAAGTGTTCCTTCCAAATCGGTGAAGCTTAACGTTGGATTTGTGTGCGGATCGTACCACGTGGTCTTTGTGAGTTGAACAATAGACTCCAAAGGAAATACTGCGTCTGGGTTAAGCGACCAGCGCAATTCGTTCAAGATCGAGTGCGTGTTGTATTTGTTGGTAAATCCAAGCGCCGAGACCTGCTTTTTGGCCGGCTGAAGCTTGGAGAACTCAGGCGCTGCGCTTTCAACAGCAATGTTCAGCCTTTTCAGGGAGTGTTCGATACCGCGCGCAAAACATGAGCCGATGGCATAGAACTTATCGTCCCGGCGCAGTGCGAACTTGGGATCGATCTTGGGTGTAAACCAAGTGTGGCGCAGTCGCTGAAAAGCGTATTTGCCAGCGGGATCATCGCGGTCGGCGTCATCGTTGTACCAGACGCCAGCCGTATTTCCCTTATAGTTTTCCATCGCTTCAGCGGCGGTCGCAACGTAAGACGATTCTCTCGGCGATCGGTAATCGCTCGGTGCATTGAAATCGGTTGTTTTACTGAGGCGTGCCCCTGACATAGCTCAAAAGAATTCTAAGCAAACAGATACCTACAATATGAAGCTGAGTTCTCTGTTGATCGTTGTAAACTTTGGCTTTCAGGACTGCCATAGTGGGATGCGTTAGCGCCGCCGGTAGACGCAGTGGCTCTTTGCTGCACGCCCGCCGCTTTTCCATAAATTGTACTCTGGTGCAACGAGGGACAGCACAATGTAGCAAGGTCGAGAGTAAGATTGCCGAATTGCTGTGCCGAGATGATATTTACGTCACTGAGAAGGCCCGATGTTTCAGTAACGGAAGAAAGCGAGGCCGCTGCCTCTCGCATCAACTTCTCGTTAAGATCAAATAGCGTTATTTGCACAGGGCACACCGAGTCAGATCAGGCTCCACTTTCGGCCGCGGCTTAATATTTGGTCAAAAATGGATCCGTTCTCAAGATTCTGGGAGACGTCGGTCCTACGAACCGCGCTCTTCGCCTTGTGGATCAGATACAGAAACCTCCAAACACGAATCTCAGAAATTACGGACGTAGAACCCAACAGCATGATTTGCTCGAATAGGAGGTTAGACAGAGCGTGGCGCTTGGAAAAACGAGCTTCTGGTGATTGGTAGTTAGGGTGGTGGGCCCAACTCCAGTCCTCAATCACGTAGATACCACCGGGACGGAGCAATGGGAAAAGGAATTCGAAGGACGTTTTCGTCTCCTCATAGCTGTGAGACGCATCGTCCACTACCAGATCCAGTTCATCCGCCAGCTCACGCAGGACGATCTGTTTCAACATCTCTCCATCGCGCTGCGACGTAGCAAAGTGGACAAACCGATTCTCGGTACGCGACAGGTATTGTAAAAGCGGCGCCACAGGCTGCGACCTAATCTCCACTGCGGACATTCGGCGAGGATTGAACAGCTTATCTAGGAACACGTAGCTCCCTCCCTGACAAACTCCAAGCTCAAGAATTGAGCTTGGTGAGAAGCCGGAAGCGAGGTCCTCGTAAACGCGAAGATACGGCTCGCTTTTCACAATCGTAAAGGCCTCTGAGGTAGAAGGACACCGGTCCTTTGGCGGCACATCCACTTCAATCACGAAGTTCTCACCTCTCAATGAGAACCTTCCGCCTGGACTAATCTTGATCTGATTCATCATGCGTCTTTCCTACACAACCCCCAGAGGGGTTTCGCGACTACCGGAGAGTCATCGATTTTGATGGCGAAATTTGCGATGTCCTCGCTGAGAAAAACTCGTTCACTGCCCGTGTCATAGCCATTAGTCTTTTGCGATGGCGTTGCTGCTCTCTTCACCCGCTGGCGTGGCCCCCGCTGGGATTTCATCGATCACCCTGGGACGCATGAGGTATTGTCCACCGCTGGGTTGCACAATCCTTTCTTCAATACACAAATTGTCGAGTAGCAGCAGGAGCTCAAAAAGAGCTCGGGTGTCATCATTTTCAACATAGGCGACGCGGGTTCCTGGCGGCGCGACCAGATGCAGGAATGCGTTAAACTCCAGTTTCCATTCGATTGTAAACCAGCGCTCAAAAATCGGAATGATCTCGCCTGATCGAATCGATTCGAAGGGAGAACCCAGTGTGCCGGGCTCAGGCCGCTTA
>DASWDX010000517.1:0-8452 GCA_036395055.1 Pyrinomonadaceae bacterium
GAAGCGAGCGGAGGCGTATTGGCTTGCTCCTGTCCCGCGTCCCGGAAAGCTTATCTGCATTGGACTCAACTACCGAGATCATGCGGCTGAGAGCAATATGCCGCTTCCGGAAAGACCAGTCGTCTTTTCAAAATTCGCTACGGCAGTGATCGCACCAGGTGAACCGGTGGTGCTGCCACCCGGCAGCGCAAAAGTAGACTACGAAGCTGAGCTGGCGGTTGTAATCGGAAGACGTGCGAAAAATATCAGCGCCCCGCACGCCCTGGAATGTGTGCTCGGGTACACTGCGTTCAATGATGTCAGCGAGCGCGATTTCCAATTCGCGGATGGACAATGGCAGCGAGGAAAATCCTGCGATACCTTTGCTCCGATGGGGCCGAAAATCGTTACTGCCGACGTAATTCCAAACCCGCACAAGCTCGCCATTAAGTTAACCCTCAACGGGCAGATAATGCAGGATTCAAATACGGACCAGTTGATCTTCGGTGTATCGGAATTAATAGAATTCATTTCCCAAACCATCACGCTGGAGCCTGGCGATGTGATAGCGACCGGCACGCCTGCCGGCGTTGGCTTCGCGCGAAAGCCCCCGGTATTTTTACGGCCTGGAGACGTGATGGAAGTGGATATCGAGAGCGTAGGAAAACTAAATAGCCAGGTGCTTGCAGGATAGGAACTGTCGTTAACCTCGGTTTCAAAAGTCCTGAAGAGGAAAAATATGATGCGAAGAATCTTCTTGTTGTTGATTGCGTTGAGTGTGGTTGGCGTTATTGCTGTCAGTTGTTCCAAACGCGGAGACTCAACGACTCCTGGTAAAAAGAAGTTAACGATCGCAGTGATTCCCAAAGGCACCACGCATGAGTTCTGGAAAAGCATCCATGCCGGCTCGTTGAAAGCAGCGCGCGAGCTTTCGAGTGAAGGAACCGGGATCGATATTATTTGGAAAGGGCCTTTGCGCGAGGATGATCGTGAGCAGCAGATTCAGGTTGTTGAGGGTTTTAGTTCGCAGGGCGTCGACGGCGTAGTGCTCGCGCCGCTGGACAATCGCGCGCTGGTTCGTCCGGTTGAGGAAGCTAAACGCGCCGGCGTGCCCACCGTCATTATTGATTCTGCTCTGGAGTCAAACAACATAGTGAGTTTTGTAGCCACCGACAATCGCAAAGGTGGAATGCTGGCTGCAGACAAGATCGGGGAACTGCTTGGCGGTAAAGGCAAGGTGCTGCTGTTGCGCTACCAGGAAGGCTCGGCGAGCACTCAGGATCGTGAAGACGGCTTTACTGAGGAGCTGAAGAAAAAGTATCCCAGTATTGAATTGATCTCGTCTGATCAGTATGCCGGCGCCACCCGCGACATGGCCAAACGGGCTTCAGAAAATCTGCTCAACCGCTTTGGTGATGAGGTTCAGGGTATCTTTACCCCCAACGAGTCTTCGACGGCGGGGATGCTGCTGGCGCTTCAGGACATCGGCAAAGCCGGCAAGATCACATTCATTGGTTTTGATACCAGCGAGACCTTTACCGAAGCGATGCGCAACAAGCACTTGCAGGGTTTCGTTGTGCAGAATCCCTTCAGCATGGGTTACCTGGGCGTACGCACGATGGTCGAACATCTTGAAGGCAAGCCAGTAGAAAAACAAATTGACACAGGCGTGACACTGGTTACAGCGGACAACTTGAATTCTCCTGAAATACAAACACTGTTGCATCCACCGCTGGATGAATATTTGAAATAGTTTCGAGTTTCGAGTTCGGAGTGCGAAGGAAGCTGGATTTCAGTCGAAATGTCTTTATGCTTTGGCTCCGTTAGGAGAGCACGACTTCATATTTCGCTCCTAAAGGAACTACAAAGAAGATAAAAAGACGCAGAACTATAAACATTCGTCCCTAACGGGACTTTGAAAGTTGCTAATTTGATTCGACGTTATGTCGAGTCCCGAGACTCGGTAGAGTCTTAGTTTGAGATCTCCTCTGTGCAACCTTTGTGTTCTCTGTGCCTCCGTGGTGAAAAAAAGTTCCACAATGACTCACCACAGAGACACAAAGGACACGGAGGTTACACAGAGAAGCGAAATTAAGACACCACCCAAAACTCGGAACTCGGAACCCGAAACCCAGAGCTTGGACCTTAAAAGTCGAAACCCGAAATCGAAACTCAAAACTAGTACGTATGGTTGCTGAAGTTACACAAAATCGCTGGTGGCAGGTTTCCGGGTCAATCCAAAAGTGGCTCAACTGGATTGGTCCGCTCCTGGGCCTGGCGCTGGTGATACTGATTTTCTCCATCCTGATGGACTCGCCGGGACGGTATTTGTCAGCATTCAATCTTCGTATCGTGCTCGCTCAGACTGTCATTGTTGCGGTGGGCGCGATTGGCATGACCCTGATCATTATTAGTGGAGGAATAGATCTTTCGGTAGGCTCGGTCATCGCGCTGAGCGGCGTGATTACTGCGCTGGGTCTCAATGGTGGACTATCACCGGTAACTGCGGTTGCAGCGGGAATTCTTGCCGGTGGTGTCGTGGGAGTCGTTAATGGACTCGCGATTACTCGACTGCGTGTCGTGCCGTTTATCGCGACCCTGGGAATGCTCGGCGTTGCCAGAGGAACAGCAAAATGGTTCGCGGGTCAACAAACCGTAAACGTTCCAGAGACCTGGATTAATGAGTTGCTGGTGACGTTTCCCAGACCGGAGTGGCTGTTAGTTGCGCCCGGAGTTTGGGTCACAATATTTCTGGCAATAGTTGCGGCGATCGGGTTGAGAAATACCGTGTTTGGCCGGCGGATTTTTGCCCTGGGTTCAAATGAGCTGGCCGCGCGCGCCTGCGGCATTTCCATTGATCGTTTGAAGCTTTGGATCTACGGCCTGGCGGGATTGTTGTTTGGCCTGGCAGGTGTGATGCAGATGTCGCGATTGCGACAGGGCGATCCGACGGTGGCTGCGGGCTCGGAACTTGACGTTATAGCGGCCGTTGTCATTGGCGGAGGCAGCCTGAGCGGTGGTGAAGGCAGCATCTTCGGCTCGCTAATAGGCGCGCTTATCATGGCGTTTCTACGAAACGGTTGCCAACAGATTGGCTGGCCCAATTACATTCAGGAAATCATTATCGGTGCAATTATTGTCATAGCCGTTGCTGTTGACCGCTGGCGAAGTTCGCGTTCGCCGGTATGACAGAATGAACGAACAATTGATTGTTAGGAACCTTTAAGTTCATGACGACGAAGATTACAGAAATCATCGCGCGCGATATTCGCTTTCCTACTTCCCAATCGCTGGCCGGTTCGGACGCGATGAATGCCGCACCCGACTACTCGGCCGCTTACGTGATTCTCAAAACGGATCACCCTCGAGGACTTGAGGGGCATGGTCTTACGTTTACCATCGGCCGCGGCAATGAACTTTGTGTCGCCGCTATCAATACGCTGAAGCCTTTGGTACTGGATGAGAAGCTGGAGTGCTTAACTGCCGATCTGGGAGCATTCTGGCATCGGCTGACCAGAGATAGTCAACTACGTTGGGTGGGACCGGAAAAGGGTGTGATCCACCTGGCAACAGCGGCGCTGGTCAACGCCGTCTGGGATCTCTATGCAAAGTCCGAAGAAAAGCCGTTATGGAAACTACTCGTAGATATGACACCCGAGCAACTCGTAGCCTGCGTGCCGTTTAGCTATATCAGTGACGCTTTAACTCCGGACGAAGCATTAAAGATGCTCCGGCGTCGTGAGGCCACAAAGCAATTGCGTGAGGCGGAGATCCTCGAGACTGGTTTTCCGGCTTATACAACGTCGGCCGGTTGGCTGGGCTACACCGACGGGAAGTTACGCAGCCGGGTACGCGAGGGATTGGCGCAGGGCTGGACTCACTTCAAGATGAAGGTGGGACGGGACCTTGACGAAGACATGCGACGGGCCCAGGTGATTCGCGAAGAGATTGGTTGGGACCGCAAGTTAATGATGGATGCGAATCAGGTTTGGGATGTCGAAGAAGCCATTCGTTGTATCAAGGAGTTGTCGGTGTTTCGTCCGCATTGGATCGAAGAACCGACTTCGCCTGATGACATACTCGGCCACGCAACCATCGCCCGAGCGGTTGCGCCCGTGGGAGTCGCTACTGGCGAACACTGTCACAGCCGCGTGATGTTTAAGCAATTGCTGCAAGCGGGCGCGATCAACTTCTGCCAGATAGACAGCTGTCGCCTCGGAGGAGTTAATGAAGTGCTTGCCGTATTGCTGATGGCGGCGAAGTTTGGCGTTCCGGTTTGTCCGCATGCAGGTGGAGTGGGCCTGTGCGAGTATGTCCAGCACCTTTCCATCTTCGACTACATAGCTATCAGCGGCTCGCTGGAGAATCGGGTGCTGGAATATGTAGATCATCTGCACGACCACTTCATCAACCCCGTGCTGATGAAAGGCGACCGTTACATGCCGCCGCTGGCTCCGGGCTATAGCATCGAAATGAAGAAGGATTCGCTCGATTACTTTGAGTTCCCGGATGGCGAAGCCTGGAATAGCAAACAGTAAACACTGAACAGTAAAACCGGAATCATTAATCGTAGCGTCGTAGAGACTATTCAGTCAGACTTGCTGTCTGCTTTTACTGTTCACTGTTCACTGTTCACTGTTTACTCCGAATGATCCTATCACTTTCCCACATAGAAAAGCGGTTTGGACCAACCATCGCGCTTGCTGGTGTTAACCTCGACTTGCAGGCCGGTGAAGTCCACGCGCTCATCGGCGAGAATGGTGCCGGCAAGAGCACCTTGATGAACATTCTCGCAGGTGCGATGCGCCCGGATCGGGGCATTATGCAGATTGATACACGTCCTTATCTTCCGTCGATGCCGCTCGATGCTCGACTTAACGGAATCGCATTGATTCATCAGGAACTTTCTCTGTGTCCCCATCTTTCTGTGGCCGAGAACATAATGCTGGGTATGGAGCCGTCCCGACTCGGATGGCTGGACCGTGCGAAATTGTTTCGACGTACCCAGGAGGTGTTAAGGACGTTTTCTCATCCGGAGATTCGGCCTGAAACGCGGGTGGCAGATTTATCGGTTGCGGCTCGCCAAATAGTGGAGATTTGCCGCTCCATCGCTGCACGCGCGCGAATTCTTTTAATGGACGAACCTACCAGTAGTTTGCAGCGGGCTGATGTGGAGCGGCTTTTTGGTTTAATCCGAAAGCTCCGGAGCGAGGGCCTCAGCGTTATTTATATAAGCCACTTTCTCGAAGAAGTGCGCGAGATCGCCGATCGGTTTACCGTGCTGCGTGATGGCCAGAGCGTCGCCACAGGTGAGATTGCTTCGGTAACCGATGACGATCTAATAACTCAAATGGTTGGGCGGCCTGTGCAGAATCTTTTTCCCCGCCGCAGTCGGCCTTCACAAGAAGCTGATAGCATACTGGAAGTAAACGAGCTGGCTGCGCCGCCCGGTTTGCAGCGTGCCAGTTTTGCAATTCGCCGCGGCGAGATTTTTGGTGTCGCCGGACTAATGGGCTCCGGACGTACGCAGCTTGTGCGGGCAATCTTCGGACTCGATGAAGTTCGCTCGGGGACAATCATCTTGAAGGGGAGAGCTCTTTCGGCACGCGGTGGTCAGCCGGCAATTCGACTTTTTCAAGGTCTCGGTTATCTGAGTGAAGATCGCAAAGGCGAAGGTTTGGGAGTCACGCTTTCTGTTGCTGATAACATCACAGTCACGCGCTTTAGTTCGTGTTCGCGTTGGGGCTGGCTCAACCTTTCACGCCAGCAGCAGCAAGCGGAGCGCCTGATCAAAGCATTGGGAGTTAAAGCGCGGAATGTCGCTCAATCAGTCAAAACTCTTTCCGGTGGCAACCAGCAAAAGGTGGCGCTTGCTCGTTTGCTTCACCAGGACGCGGATGTGCTTCTGCTTGATGAGCCTACGCGAGGAATCGACATAGGCAGTAAGGTCCAGGTGTATGACACCGTTGCTCGTTGTGCGGCGGCGGGCAAAGCAGTCTTGATGGTAAGTTCTTATCTGCCTGAACTTTTCGGAATGTGCGATCGACTGGCAGTCATGAGCCGAGGACGATTATCGGAGGGGCGTCCAATTCATGAATGGACGCCCGAATCTGTAATGCAAGCGGCGATCGGTTCCGCCGAGAATGGAAAGAATCCTGGAGGCTAGCAAAGAAAATGAGTCGGCTACTACTTCTGACCTTCACCCTGTTGAGCTGTGCCGCTTCGGGGATGGCCCAATCTCCGCAAGCTTCTGCGCAATCCGGTGCGCTCCCGCAGTCGTCATTGTCTCCTGTGCCTGCGCTTCAGGAATCACAAGAATGTTCCCAAGCAAAAGCCAAAGCCAAGCTACTTGAAGCGCGGCTCAAAGACTGGCCTGCTTTGGCTCGTTACCGCGACGACAATGAGAAAGTTATCCCGACAAACAGGAATGAAACGCGCGTAGTTTTCCTGGGAGATTCGATTACCGATTCCTGGGACAATCCCAAATACGGCGGATTTTTTACTGGCAAGCCTTATTTGAATCGCGGCATTAGCGGGCAAACCACTCCGCAAATGCTTATTCGCTTTCGTCCGGACGTAATTGCTCTCGCGCCTATGGTTGTAGTGATCCTTGCCGGCACCAACGACCTTGCCGGAAATACCGGGCCCACAACGTTGGAAGCAATCGAAGACAATCTCATGTCAATGGCCGAGCTTGCCCAAAGACATCACATCCGGCTGGTGTTTTCCTCCGTTCTTCCTGTCAGTGATTACGAAAAGACCGCCGACGGACAACCACAAATTCAAACTATTCGCAGACCGCCCGATAAGATAGAGGCACTCAATAACTGGATGAAGAAATACTCCGCCGAGAATAAGTTCACTTATCTCGATTATTATTCAGCAATGATTGACGAGAAGGGTTTTTTAAAAGATGAGTTAAGCAACGACGGCCTTCATCCGAACGAAAAGGGTTATGCCGTGATGGCCCCGCTGGCGGAACGGGCAATAGCCGCGGCGCTGAAGAAGAACAAATAATTTGCCCCAGCAAAGCTTAAGCAGAAGGAGGGTTAACCAGATAGAGATCGCGACCCGCGTTTTCTACAACGAAAGTGTTCGGCTCGATTTCGTAGTCGGCGCGGCGAAAGGTGCGGTGATCAAGAAAACCGAGGTTGACCCGCCGGCAAATCTCCTCGCTCACTCCAGAGGCCAGCGTGATGCGGTAGCGCGGTGTAAGCACTCCCTCAGCGTTTCGGAAACTTCCGTAGCTAACGTGCGCGAGATGCGCGGCAACACAAAGATTTGCGCGCAACTCGTCGGAAAACGCTACCATCTCACGCACAGACTCGAGCGGCGCATAGCCATATTTCTCTATTAATTTTCCATGAGTGGTCGAGAGCGTGTTCAGGTGGGGCGCGTAAATAATTAGTTCACCCCCGTCTTCGATAATGCTTCCCAATTTGTAGCTCGCCTTACCGCCCACCCACAGTTCGTCATAATGCTCGTCAAGCAAAGCCACTACGCGGGCATATTTGCGACCAGCATATTTAATATGCATCTGCGCGCTTACTGCCGCCGCGCGTCGCAGCGATTCGTTTAGGTCGCCAGCAAACAGAGCATGGGTTTGCAAGCCGTCGTGGTTACGCGTGTTAACAGAGGTGAAGGAGATTACATTCGCAGGCACAAAAGCAGCTGCCGCCTCAATCATGCGACGTGTGGGTGTCTCAACTCTTCCGATAACTTGTTCGATCGTTGCCAGTGCGCCAAGCCAATGGGTCATATGAGTCAGTTCCGGGCCGGCAACGCCTGGGAAAAAGTATTTCGCGCCGCCGGCGAACCCCGCCACTTCATGCGGCATGGTAGCGCCAAACACCAATACGGTGTCGTAAATACCAGGCGCCAGCAAGGCATTAAGGCGTATGGCGACAGATTCGTTAATCAGTCCATCAGTCAACTTGTTTACCTGAGACGCGCTAAGCTCGCCCAGCCTTACAAGTTGATCTGAACGATCCCATTGATGATCTAATACGCGCCCCAGGCCCGGAAGCTCGGAGACTCCGGCGCCGATCTTGAGACGCTTCTGCTCGTCGGTCATCGGTGGATGCGTTCCCTGCGCGACGAGGGCGTCAAGCTCCGTGACATTCCTTTGAGCCAGGAACTGCGCTGCCATGGGAAAAAGAAGATCGGTGTTGTCGTCTCGAGTTCTATCGGGAATGATTGCCAGCACGCGTTCGCCGGGCGCCACATCCTGTAACGCCTCTTCGACGATCGCTTGTAGCTCCGAAGTCGATAACGCCTGGCTGGGGTTGCCCTTTCCGATTACTGCCTTTGTGATAGTAAAGCTCATTCCTTGCTAGACTCCACCGAACGCAGTGAATCCGCCATCTACCGGAATTACGGCGCCGGTGACAAATGACGAAGCCGGAGAAAGCAACCACAATGTGGCGCCAACCAGATCGCCTGGTGCGCCGAAGCGTGCCAGGGGTGTGTGTTC
>DASWDX010000518.1:0-3236 GCA_036395055.1 Pyrinomonadaceae bacterium
CGGTCGCCGCGTCACTCTGTCTCGGTCTGTTTTCAGCCAGTTATTCAACAGAAGGTTTGGCGTGAGCAAACACCAACTCGGGTTCACGCTTATTGAGCTCGTTATTACGATCACAGTGTTAACTATTCTCACGATGGGCGTAGTGCCGCTGCTCAAGCTTTCCGTCAAACGCCAAAGAGAACAACAACTCCATGACGCCCTACGCCAGATGCGCACTGCCATCGATGAATTTCACCGGGATACGGTGGGAATGAGCTGTACTGGAACGGTAGCGGTACCGCCAGGCTCCGCTCCACCGGTAGGTTACGTTGACCCGCGCAGCAAAGTGGTGATCTCCGATTGCACGGTTTTCGGAGTTGATAATCCGGATCGCTATCCACCGGACTTGCAGACCCTGGTCGATGGCGTGAACGTAGTGCCGCGAGGCGGCGGAAATCTAGGCGGGCAAGGACTGCAAAGCACTGGCACCTCAACTACTAACACAAATAGCGTTTTGGGGAGCCAGCTCTCAACCAAGAAGAAGGTTTATTTGCGCTCCATTCCTATCGATCCGATGACCGGTAAAGCCGAGTGGGACTTGCGCTCATGCTACGACTCGGCTGATGGTGATTCATGGGGCGGCGAAAACGTTTTTGATGTTCGTTCGAAGTCGAAGGACACGGCTTTGAACGGGGAGAAATATAGTGACTGGTAAGGGACAGGCGGCACCAGGCAGTCGGCAGGAGGCAGGTGAAATGCCCAGGGCGCGAGTGACTAGGCGGGAAGCAGTACTCTCTCGGATCCTGCCGTCTGCTGTCTGCCGTCTGCCAACTGGCTTTACACTGCTCGAGCTGATGATCGTGATCACGGTCATCATTATCCTGGCCGCCATCGTGCTGCCGCAGTATCAGAAGACAATACTGGCCACGCGCGAAGCCGTCCTGCGTGACGATCTCTTCAGAATGCGTTCACTATTGGATCAGTATGCGGCCGATAAACAGAAACTGCCGCAAACCCTGGACGATCTCGTTTCCGGTGGTTATCTGCGCGAACTGCCAAAAGATCCGATCACTGGCCAACAGGATTGGACGGTGATCACGGGCGAAGATCCAAATTCCTCCAACGGCGAACAGGGGGTTACCGATGTCCATAGCGCCTCGACAGATGTTTCGTCTGAGGGAACGCCTTATTCTGAATGGTGAGATGAATTTCGGATTTCGGATTGCGAATTTGGAATTGGCTTTTACTTATGACTTTGAAGGGCCAGTCGAACCACAACCAAACGTGTTGCCTGCGATAAATCCGCAATCCAAAATTTTCCAATGCCTAACCCTCTAGCCAAATTGATAAACCCCTGGTATCCGTCGACAGCGGTCGGTTTCGAAAAGGGACTGGTCACGATGGTGCAACTTGAGCGTGGCCGCGGTGGCACAGCCACCCTCCGCCGCGCTGCAACGGTTGCTTTGCCGAAGTCTCTGATTCGTCCCAGCTTCGATGAACAAAACATTTCCGACGCAAGAGAATTGATTACGGTTCTTAGCGACCTGGCAACGAGCGCCGGGCTGCTGCAACAGAAGCGCTGGTCAGTGGCCTTGCCGGATGCGGCCAGCCGTACTTTGATTCTCACGCTCGAATCACAACCCGCCTCACAGACTGAGCTTGAGGAAGTGCTGACGTGGAAAATGGAACGTGGCTTCGGCGCTTCACTTCAAGAGCTTTCGACCTCTCGGGAACGTCTGCCGGCGGATTCGCAGGGGGAAGACCGCTACCTGGTCGTTGCGTGTCGCGCTTCAATTCTTGGTGAATACGAAAGCGCTCTGAATTCTCTGGGCTGGCGCGCCGGCCTGATCGTTCCACGTCACATCGGTGAAGGCCAATGGTTGACGATGAACGGAGCCCAGGGCGACGCCCTGCTGGTGAGTTCATCAGAAACGGGGTTCACGGCGGTGGTATTTCGCGGCAAGCAGCCGCTCATAATCCGTAGTGTCGCTTGTGACGCCGATGAGTGTGAAGATGAGCTGTATCGTCTGCTGCTTTTCTATCGCGACCGTCGCCGCAGCGAAGCTGAGCAAATGGACCGGGATCTATCGCGTGTTCTGGTGGTGGGTGAATTGTTGGACAAACATCGCGCTTGCGAAATTGTTAATGAGACTCTCGGATCACGTCTGCGCTCGCTGGAGGCGGCGGACCTGGGGCTACAGATTGCCACACGCGAATTAAGCTTCGACGCCGTTGCGGCGCCCGCGGGATTGGCCAGTTTGTCCTGGCAATAAGGGAGTCCAGAGTCTGGAGTCAAGAGTCAACAGTCTCAAGGCGAAAATCCCTAGCTCCCGACTGCAGATATATCCGGGAACCCAGACTGTCGACTCAAAACTGTCGACTCAAGACTCCCGACTGTAGACTGTCGACTCCAGACTGTCTTGAAACCTGTTTGCTTCTGTAATCGTAGTATTCTTGCATCATGAGCTCATCTGCATCCCCTGACATTTTGAGTTTTAGTGCTGCTGCCGATCGGGAACTCGTTGCCAGCGCCGCCCATGGTCTCGAAGGCGGTTTTGAGGAGCTGGTCAGACGTTATCAGCGACCAATTTCGGGCTACGTTTACCGGATGGTCGGCGATTATGAAGCAGCGCTCGATCTAACCCAGGAAATCTTCATTAAGATCTATGGGTCGCTTTCGCGCTATCGTCCGGAATTTAAATTCTCGACCTGGATTTACAAGATTGCACACAACGCTGCGATCGATCACCTGCGCCGGAACTCCGGGCGCGAACGATCACTGATCAACGGGAGCGAGGGCGACAGTTACGATCTTCCGCTGGAGAGCGAAGGTCTCAGCCCGGAGCAGCAGAGTGAAAGGGAAGAGCGGCGGGTAGAAATAGAAGTAGTGGTGCGTTCGCTCCCGACCGCATATCGTGAGCTGGTTGTTCTGCGCCATTCGCAAGATCTGACCTATGAAGAAATTGTCGAGGTCACGGGCTTGCCACTGGGGACAGTCAAGAATCGTTTGTTTCGTGCTCGGGAAATGATGCGACAGCAGTTCCTAAACAAAGGCATTACCGGGATCTAATCTTAAAAACACTCGTGCCTACCGATCACTCCGCTTGCGAGACTGAAAATATCGCCGCCTACATCGACGGTGAGCTTGAGCCGGCTCGTCGTGTTGCTCTGGAAAAACATGTCGAGCAGTGTGGGCGTTGTGCTTCCGAATTACAGGCACAACGTCTTTTCATGTGTGAGTTGGATTCGGCGCTGGC